>NZ_JBRRCR010000013.1:0-67610 GCF_056759115.1 Stenotrophomonas sp. STEN087
CGCACCACGCTTGAACTCGGCACTGAACTTCCTACGCTTTGACATGAACACTCCTCATGGCCTGGATCGGCCTTCTTGTAAGTGTCCGTGAAAACGGGGGTGAACCCGGGGCTCTCGAGCTGCTGGATTGCAGCATGACCACGAACGGTTTTGAGCTGACCCCGCCGTTGTTCAGTGAACTTGTAGCACTTGGCGTGAACTTCTTCCAGATATCGCTGGATGGCGATTCGGAAGCTCACGATCTGACGCGACGGTATGCCTCTGGGGCTGGCACGTTTCATCGGATCTACGAGAACCTGCTTGCGATGAAGGCCTCCAGCCTCAGCTTCACGGTGATGATGCGGCTGCACATCATGCCGGGAAATGAAGAAAGTCTGATGCGGCTTTCGCGCCGGCTGTGTGGTGACTTCAAGGGAGATGAACGCTTCACGGTGTTTCTGCGCGACATATCCAATCTTGGCGGGAAGGGCGAGTCCCTGCAGATGATTACGCACGCCGAGGCCGTCCGGATATCCAAGCTCCTGCAGGCGCACTTTGAAGCCGAGGGCTTCTGTGTCGAGAATGGAGTGGAAGCTGAGTTTGAAAGCCAGGTTTCGGTTTCAGGGCTTTCAGATTCGAACCCGGCGTTCCAGTCACTGAAGGAGTCGGGTCTCCGCGTCAGTCACGTGTGCTATGCCGCCAAACCCAACCACATGCTTATCCGAGCGGACGGGCGTATTGGGAAGTGCACCGTGGCGCTGGGCAGCGAGGGTAACGTGGTAGGGGCCTTGGCTGAAGACGGGACGGTAGCCTTGGACGCCGGGAAGATGAAGTTCTGGACGCGAGGCTTTCTGTCAGGTGACGCATCAGAGCTTGGGTGTCCGCTGATCACCCGCACTGGCTAGTCACTGCTATGGGCGCGACCTCTGCTATGGCCGGAGGTCGCATCCCTGTCACATCTACTGGGGGGCAAGCGCTCAGCCCTGGGCTGAATCCCGCCCCTCAATCTCACGCACAGTCGCCTCCAGCGCATCCAGCTTCTCGCGCGTCTTCAACAGCACCGCGCGCTGCACTTCAAACTCCTCGCGGGTCACCAGGTCCAGCTTGGCCAGGCCGGCCTGCAGCGCGGTCTTGAAGGTGGCCTGCAGTTCCTCGCGCGACTCGCGCAGGCCCGGCGGGACCAGGTCGCTCAGGCGGCGGGCGAGGTCATCGAGGTGGTTCAGGTCGATCATGGGGGACTCCGTGGCCTGGCAGGCCGTTCTGCGCATAAGGATACTTGCGGGCCGCGCGCCCGCACAGGCGGCGGCGGTTTCGCGCCGGGCGCGTTCAGGCGCTATCCTCCACGCCGGAATACAGGAGATCGACGATGAAGATGGTCATGGCGGTGATCAAGCCGTTCAAGCTCGACGACGTGCGCGAAGCGCTGGCCGAGCGTGGGGTTACCGGTATTACGGTGACCGAGGTGAAGGGCTTTGGCCGGCAGAAGGGCCATACCGAGCTGTACCGTGGCGCCGAGTACGTGGTCGACTTCCTGCCGAAGGTGAAGCTGGAAGTGGCGGTGACCGATGACCAGGTGGAACTGGTGGTCGAGGCGATCGTGAAGGCCGCGGGCACCGGCAAGATCGGCGACGGCAAGGTGTTCGTGTACGACCTGGGCAGCGTGGTGCGCATCCGTACCGGCGAACTGGACGCGGACGCGCTGTAAGCGCGTCAGCTGGGTAGAGTCGACCGCTGGTCGACTATCGCGCGCAGCGCGGGCATTTCGGGTGCGGATGGAAGGGCAGTCGACCAGCGGTCGACTCTACCGCTTCGCCCACTTATAGAACCGCTTCCAGCCCTGGCGCACGGCCGCGACCCAGCCCGGGTCGGCCACCAGGGCCGCCTGCGCGGCGCTCGGCGCCTGACCGGTCACGCGCTGGCGGATCTTCAGCAGGTTCTTCATGTCGCTGCGGCGCATCTGCCGGCTGAGCGGGTTGCGGCGCAGCCAGCGCGGGGCGCGCCAGGCCGAGGTGAAGTCCAGCAGCACCGGCACGCCACCACTCACCACCACGTTGGTGCCGTGCAGGTCGTTGTGGGTGATGCCGGCCGCGTGCAGGCGGCTGAGCGCATGCTGCAGCTGGTCGAACACTTCATTGCCCACCGCCTGCGCGGTGCTGAGCGTCTGCCCGGGAATGAATTCCATGCCCAGGGCGAGGCCGCCGAGGGTGCCGAGCAGGGCCGGGGCGTGCTTCCAGCCACCCAGGCGCTGCAGGATCCGCGCTTCGCGGCGCACCATGAGGCGCGCGATCAGCGAAACCGGCGTGCCGCGGTAGCGGGAGTAGTCCTTGACCACCGCCGGACGGCCGTCCAGGCAGGTGCGGTACACATCGGGGGCGAGGAAACGTTCACCGCGCTTGAGCAGCAGCGGGACCACGGCGTCATCGCCGCAGGACGGGGAGGGGGAAACAGTGGAAGTCATGGCGGGGTCTCGGACGACGACCCGGTGGGTGGCGCTGCAGCGTCAAGCGAACCGGTACGATTGGGGGAGGTAGCTAAACTTTCGTTAAGTGAATTTTAGTACCGCCGAGTTCGCTAATCCACGTTTTGTCGGAGAAATGTCGGGGTCGTGGCTGGAACAGTTCGTCGCGCCTGATCGGACAATTTCGTCTCACTTAGCGCTTCAGGCCTTTGCAATCAATGGTTTGCCATCCAGTCGCCCTGCAATGCGTTGCACGAACGGCAGCAGTGCGTCGCGCAGCTGGTCCAGGCCGGGCTGCTCGATGGGGAAGTGGCCGCAGGCTTCCAGCAGCACCCGCTGCCTGGGCGCGGCCAGCCGCTGGAAGAAGCGGTCGCTGATCGCCACCGGCGTCCAGTCGTCGCAGGCCGGGTGCAGCATCAGTACCGGGCAGCGCTGGAACTGCTCGGGTTCCAGCGCTGGAGCGGTGTCGAACAACGAGGCCAGCAGCCCCAGCGGCACGCGGTTGCCGCCGCCCAGCGGGTCGGCGCAGACCAGCGCGGTCAGGGCTGGGTCGCGCGACATGCGCTGCATGTGGGTGAACCAGCGCACCGGCACGCGCAGGCCGCGGGTGAGGCGGCTGAGGGGCCGCAGCGTGGGCAGCAGGGCGCGCATCCACGGCTGGCGCACCAGCGCGGCCTGCACCACGGGATCGCGCGGGTCGGCCAGGGTGGTCGCCACCAGGCCCCGCACCCACGGTGATTCGGCCGCCACCAGATAGGCCAGGTAGCCGCCAATGCTGGCGCCGAGCAGCACGATCGGGCGCGGCCGGCGCTGGTGCTCGGCGTCGATCAGGGCCAGCAGGGCCTGCTTCCAGACGTCGTAGTCGATGGATGTCCAGGGCGCGGCGCTCAGGCCATAGCCGGGCAGGTCGGGTGCCAGCACTTCATGCCCGGCGTCGGCCAGGCCAGCCGCCAGCGGGGCGGACATGCGCCCGTAGCCGCCGGCGCCATGCACCAGGACCACGGTGGCGTCGGCATCGGCCGGGCCGTGGCGGTCCAGCTGCAGCGAACCACCTGCCCAGGGGAAGGTCTCGCTGCGCGGCGTGGCGGCGGGCTGGTCCGGGAAGAAATCCGCGTAGCGGGCGCTGAGGGCAGGGTAGGGGGCGGGGTCGCGGGCAGGCATCCGGGCAGTGTAGGCCGGTTGTTCAGCTACGTGATGCTGAACAGGGCGCACGGGTAACTTGACCCCGGCGCAGTGGCTGCGGACCATAAGCTGTTAACCCGCGACATCGGCGGCCGCCCCCACCCGGCACGTCCCCGTCCCCTGCCGCGTCCCCCCTGGTGCAGGCCGCGCGGCCGCATCGTTCGTTTCCCTGTCCGGCGCCCGCTGGAGGAAAGTGCTTTGATCATCAAGATTGTCCTGGCAGCGCTGTTCGTGGCCTGCGTGCTGTACATCCATTACCGCGGCAAGGTCCGCGCGCGCTGGTCGCGCCAGTTGCTGGACCACTCCAGCTTCATGGCCCCGATCAACGTCATCATGTATCTGTTCTCGAAGGTGCCGACCACGCCGTTCCTGGACCCGGGCAAGGAACTCCCGCAGCTGGAGCCGCTGCGGCAGAACTGGCAGGTGATCCGCGACGAGGCGCTGGCGCTGCGCGATGCGCAGAAGATCGCCGCCTCCAGCAGCTACAACGATGCCGGCTTCAACTCGTTCTTCCGCCGTGGCTGGAAGCGCTTCTACCTGAAGTGGTACGGCCCGTCGCACCCGTCGGCCAAGGCCATGTGCCCGAAGACCGTGGCGCTGATCGAGTCGATTCCCGATGTGCGCGCGGCGATGTTCGCGCAGCTGCCGCCGGGCAGCGAACTGCGCCCGCACCGCGACCCGTTCGCCGGTTCGCTGCGCCTGCACCTGGGCCTGAGCACGCCCAACGACGATGGCTGCTACATCGTGGTGGACGGGGTGAAGAAGAGCTGGCGCGATGGCGAGTGGATGATGTTCGATGAAACCTACATCCACCACGCGCACAACGAGACCGACCAGGACCGCGTGATCCTGTTCTGCGATATCGCCCGCCCGCTGCGCTTCGGCCTGCCGGGCCTGTTCAACCGCGCGGTGGCGTCCACGCTGCTGGCCGGCGGTGCCTCGCCGAACCTGCCGGGTGACCCGACCGGTGGCGTCAACAAGGCTTTCGGTGGCGTGTACAAGGTGCGCCTGAAGGCCAAGGCCCTGCGCGAGCGCAGCGTGGTGGCCTACCAGGTCATCAAGTGGGGTCTGGTGGTGGCGGTGATTGCGGGTATCTGGGCGATCTGATCGCGGTCGTTCATGGGGTTGCCGGCCAGCGGCCGGCACTACCGCAAAAGCAAAAAAACCGCGCTGACGCCAGCGCGGGTTTTTCATTGGTGGGTGCCGACCGTTGGTCGGCACGCCTTACTTCAACGCCGCCTGCACGAACGGCGGGGTCACCAGCACGCCGGTGTGCAGCGCGGCGGTGTAGTACAGGGTGTTGAAGGTCTTGGCAGCCGAGTCGGCCTGGCGGAAGTCGAAGCCGCTCTCGCCCTTGCGCGCCATGGTCACGCTCCACCAGCCGGTGGGGTAGCACGGCTGCGGGAACGGCAGGGTCTTGAACGAGCCGAAGCCGGCCTTGCCCATCTCGGTGCGCATCTCGTTGATCAGCTCCAGCTGCATCAGCGGCGATTCGGACTGCTGCACCAGGATGCCGTCGTCCTTCAGGGCCTTGAAGCAGCTCTCGTAGAACGCCTTGTTGAACAGGCCTTCGCCGGGGCCGACCGGGTCGGTCGAATCGACGATCACCACGTCCACGCTGCCGGCCGGGCAGTTGGCCATGTAGGCCACGCCGTCGTCGAACAGCAGTTCGGCGCGCGCGTCATCGTTGGAATCGCACAGTTCCGGGAAGTGCTTGCGCGCCATCACGGTGACCTGCTCGTCGATATCGCACTGGGTCACGCTCTCCACGCCCTTGTGCTTGAGCACTTCGCGCAGGGTGCCGCAGTCGCCGCCACCGATGATGACCACGCGCTTGGGCGCGGCGTGGGTGAACAGCACCGGGTGGCTGATCATCTCGTGGTAGAAGAAGTTGTCCTTGCTGGTCAGCATGATGGCCCCGTCGATGGTCATCAGGTTGCCCCAGTCGGTGGTCTGGAAGATCTCGATCTTCTGGAACGGCGACTGCACCTCGTCCAGCTTGCCGGTGATGCGGAAGCCGATGGCCGAGCCAGTGCGTTCGAAGTGTTCGATGTACCAGTTGCTGCTGTCAGTCATTGGATTACGGTCCTGTTCGGAGGGTTGAAGCCGGGCTGGCGGGCGGGGCCGCGTGGCACAGATGCCACATCCGGACGGATCGGCCCGTTCAGGTTCAGACCTGCCACGGGCGCGGGCGCGCATGATAACGAACCTGTGGGCATATAGGCGTTATCATGCCCCCCCTTTTATTGCCAACAAGGCCGACTGCAATGACCGATTGGTCCCTCGACCAAGCCCGCAAGACCTACTCGATCCCGCATTGGGCGGATGGTTATTTCGATGTGGATCAGGCCGGGCACATGGTGGTGAGACCGACCGGGGCAGACGGCCCGGTGGTGTCGCTGCCCAAGGTGGTGGACGCGGCACGTGCCGGCGGCGCCAAGCTGCCGCTGCTGGTGCGCTTCCCGGACATCCTCGGCCAGCGCCTGGGCAAGCTGCAGGCGGCGTTCGCCCAGGCCCAGCAGGACTGGGAGTACCCGGGCGGCTACACCGCTGTGTACCCGATCAAGGTGAACCAGCACCGCGGCGTGGCCGGCACCCTGGCCAGCCACCACGGTGAAGGCTTCGGCCTGGAAGCGGGCAGCAAGCCCGAGCTGATGGCCGTGCTGGCGCTGTCGCGCCCGGGTGGCCTGATCGTCTGCAACGGCTACAAGGACCGCGAGTACATCCGCCTGGCCCTGATCGGCCGCAAGCTGGGCCTGCAGACCTTCATCGTCATCGAGAAGCCGTCCGAGCTGAAGCTGGTGCTGGAGGAATCCAAGGCGCTGGATGTGAAGCCGGGCTTGGGTGTGCGCATGCGCCTGGCCTCGCTGGGCGCCGGCAAGTGGCAGAACAGCGGTGGCGACAAGGCCAAGTTCGGTCTGTCCCCGCGCCAGCTGCTGGACCTGTGGAAGTCGCTGCGCGATACCGAATACGCCGACTGCCTGAACCTGCTGCACTTCCACATGGGGTCGCAGATCTCCAACGTGCGCGACATCGCCAACGGCATGCGCGAAGCCACCCGCTATTTCGTCGAGCTGTCACAGCTGGGCGCGAAGATCACCCACGTGGACGTGGGCGGCGGCCTGGGCGTGGATTACGAAGGCACCCGTTCGCGCAGCTTCTGCTCGATCAACTACGGGCTGAACTCGTACGCCAGCAACATCGTGCAGCCGCTGGCCAATGCCTGCGAAGAACACGGCCTGACCCCGCCGCGCATCGTCACCGAGTGCGGCCGCGCGATGACCGCGCACCACGCGGTGCTGATCGCCAACGTCTCTGAAGTGGAGCAGGCGCAGGAAGGTCGCGTGCCGGACCAGCACGACGACGAGCCGGCCTCGATCCGCCACCTGCGCGAGATCCATGAGGAACTGGACACCCGCCCGGCCGTGGAACTGTTCCAGGAAGCGCAGCACTTCCACGCCGAAGGCCTGGCCAGCTACGCGCTGGGCCAGATCGACCTGCCGCAGCGTGCGCGCATCGACGATCTGTTCTACGCCATCGCCCACGGTGTGCGTGCGCGCCTGAGCTACGACGAGAAGAGCCACCGCCCGGCGCTGGACGAACTGAACGAGCGCCTGGTCGACAAGTACTTCGTCAACTTCAGCGTGTTCGAATCGATTCCCGATGCGTGGGCGATCGACCAGGTGTTCCCGATCGTGCCGATCGAGCGCCTGAACGAGACCCCGGACCGTCGCGGCATCATCGCCGACATGACCTGCGACTCGGACGGCATGGTGAAGACCTATGTCGAGAACGAGAGCCTGGACACCTCGCTGCCGCTGCACGCGATGAAGCACGGCGAGAGCTACCGCATCGGTTTCTTCATGGTCGGTGCCTACCAGGAAATCCTGGGCGACATCCACAACCTGTTCGGCGATACCGATGCCGTGGAAGTGGTGGCCGATGCCGATGGCTACGCGATCACCCAGCAGCGCCGCGGTGACACCACCGACGTGATGCTGGATTACGTGGGCTACAAGCTGGACGACCTGCGCGCGGCCTATGCCCAGCGTGTGGCGGCGGCCGAGCTGTCGCCGGAACGTGCGCAGGAACTGTCGCAGGCGCTGGAAGCCGGCCTGACCGGTTACACCTACCTGTCCGACGAACCGCTGGCCTGATGCCTGCGGTGCGCCGGGCATGACCCGGCGCGACCGACGCCGATGAGCGCGCGCGCGATCTTCCATCTGTTCCTGCATGCCGCCGTGCCAGCCCTGCTGGCATGGCTGTTCTGGCGCAAGCGGTTTGCTTCGGCCTGGCTGCTGTTGCTGCTGGGCTGGATCATCGACCTGGACCACCTGCTGGCCGACCCGATCTACGCGCCGAACCGCTGCAGCATCGGTTTCCACCCGCTGCACACCGCACCGGCGATTGCCGTGTATGCGGGGCTGTGCGTGCCGAAGAAAACGCGGCTGGTGGGCATTGGTTTGATGATCCACATCGCGCTGGATGCCATCGACTGCTGGTGGATGCATCACCGCTGACGGCGGATGTCGTGCACCGCCGGGCAATGCCCGTAGTAGATCCACGCCATGCGTGGATGCGTGGTGCCTGGATGGGGTCAGAGCCCTTGCGCATTGCGCAAGGGATCCGACCCCGGTAGGCCATGCCCGTAGTAGATCCACGCCATGCGTGGATGCGCAGTGCCTGGATGGGGTCAGAGCCCTTGCGCATTGCGCAAGGGATCCGACCCCGGCTGTGCACCGCCGGGCCATGCCCGGCGAGCGCAACGGCAGGTCACCCCACCGGCAACCACATCGCCGCGCGCAACCCCGGCTCGGCGTTCTCCAGCACCAGTCGCCCGCCGTAGCTGGCGGCGATGTCTCCCACGATCGCCAGGCCCAGTCCGCTGCTGCCTTCGCGCTCATCCAGGCGCACACCGCGCTGGGTGACCTGCGCCAGCGCATCGGGGGCCAGGCCGGGGCCGTCGTCGCGCACATCAATGCGCAGCTGCCCTTCCTCAATCGCCGCGGTGATCGACACCTGCTGCCGTGCCCACTTGCCGGCGTTGTCCAGCAGGTTGCCCAGCATTTCCTCCAGGTCTGCACGCGCACCGGCAAACTGCAGCGCCTCGTCGATGCCCTCCGCACCGAACACCACGCCGCGCTCGCCGTGCACACGGGCCATCAGCCCACACAGCGCCTTCGCCACCGGCGCCACGCCGGTGCGCTGGCGATGATCCGCGGCCAGGCCCACCGCCAGGTAGCGGTCGACACTGGCCTGCATGCGCGTGCCCTGTTCGCGCACGGTCGTGCGCCATTCCGTCCCGTCGCCATCGGCCTCGGCGGCCAGCACGCTCAGCGGCGTCTTCAATGCATGGGCCAGGTCTTCGGCACTGGTGCGCGCACGCGCGACCATCCGCTGCTGGTGCTCGAGCAGGGCGTTGAGCTCCTCGCCCAGCGGCACGATCTCGCTGCCCAGGCCATCGGTGTCGATGCGCTGGGCCTGCCCGCGCCGCACGCGTTCAAGCTGATGGGCCAGGCGCCGCAGCGGGCGCAGGCCGAACTGCACCTGGCTGGCCAGCACCGCCAGCCAGATCGCCACCAGCACGCCCAGCGCCAGCGCGGTGCGCTGGCGGAAGGCCGCCACATCGGCATCCAGCGCGCTGCGGTCGGTGGCCACGGTCACCCGATACGCCTCGGTGGCGCGTGGCAGGCGCACCTCCTGCACGCGCGCACGCAGCGCCTGCTGCAGCGGGCCGGGCAGGTTGCGGGTGGCCTCGCCGGCTGCCGCGGCCGGCAGGGTTTCATCCCACAGCGAGCGCGACTGCAGCAGCACCTCGCCTTGGCGGTTGGCGATCTGCCAGTACGCACCGGAAAACACCCGCTGGAAGCGCGCATCGTTGGGCTCCTGGCGCAGCTGCAGCTGCCCGTCAGACGTGGTTTCCATCTGTGCAACCAGGGTCAGCAGATCCTGCTGCAGCTCATGGTCCAGGCGGTCGCGCGCGCTGCGCTTGAACAGTTCGCCCAGCAGCGCGCTGGCCAGCAGCGAAACCAGCAGCAGGCCGATGCCACCGGCCAGCAGCAGGCGGCGGCGCAGCGAGGGTTGCCCGCTCACGGCGCGGCCAGCCGCCAGCCCTGGCCGCGCACCGTCTGGATCAGGTCGCTGCCGAGCTTGCGGCGCACGCGCCCGAGCAGCACGTCCAGCGCATTCGAATCCGGGTCGAGGCCGCCATCGAACACCTGTTCGCCCAGGCGGTCGCGGCCGATCACCTGGCCGCTGTGGTGGATGAAGCAGCTGAGCAGGCGGAACTCCTGCGGGCTGAGTGTCAGGGCCTGGCCGTCCAGTTCGAAGCGCCCGGCGTTGACGTCCAGCTGCAAAGGGCCGCACTGCAGGCGTGGGCTGGCATGGCCATGGCTGCGACGGATCAGGGCGCGCAGGCGCAGCACCAGTTCATCGGCCTGGAAGGGTTTGGTCAGGTAGTCATCGGCGCCGGCATCGAAGCCGGCCAGCTTGTCGTGCCAGCGCCCGCGTGCGGTCAGCACCAGCACCGGGAAGCTGCGGCCGTTGCTGCGCCAGCGCTCGATCACGCTCAGGCCATCCAGCCCGGGCAGGCCGAGGTCGACGATGGCGGCCTGCAGATCCTCGATCTGGCCGATCTCTTCGGCCTGGCGGCCATCGGCCACGGTCTGCACCACGTAACCGGCCTGTTCCAGCAGCGGCTGCAGGCGCTGTGCCAGCGCCGCATCGTCCTCGGCCAGCAGGATGCGCATCAGTCGTCCAGCTCCGTCTTCAGCAGCCTGCCGTTGCGCGCATCATAGTCCAGCTCCACCACCACGCCGTCGGCGCGCAGGATCTCCACTTCGTACACGCCATCGTCCAGTTCCACTTCCAGCAGCTGGCCGGGGTGGCGCTTGAGCGCATCGCGCACCACGCCTTCCAGCGCGACGTAACGACCCTGCTGCACGGCCCGGCGCGCGACATCCTGCGCCGGATCCTGGGCAGGCCGGGCGGCGGTCGCGGGGCTGGTCAGGGCCAGCAGCAGGGGCAGGGCGAACAGCAGCGTCACGGGGGAGGGCAGCCATGCGGGGAGGATGGCGCGAGTGTGCCGGTTGCGGCTAACCATTGGCTAACAGTGCCGGCTAAGGGGCTGTTAACCGCGCCCGGCATCGTGGCGGTGCCGGGATGGTCCGGCATCGAACAGGAGAACCCCCATGTTGAAGTCGCTCACCCTCGCCACCGTCGCCGCCCTGGCCTTCGCCCCCGCCGTGCAGGCGGCCCCGCTGGGCATGGCCCAGGTCGAGCAGACCCTGCGCAAGGCCGGCTACACCCAGATCCACGAGATCGAGCGCGATGATGGTCTGTGGGAAGCCGATGTCAGCCGTGCCGATGGTCGCTTCAGCGAGGTGTATGTCGACCCGAAGACCGGCGAGATCTTCGACGAGCACGATGGCCGCGCGCTGCTGGGCACCGAGCAGGTACTGGCCAAGGCGC
This sequence comes from Stenotrophomonas sp. STEN087, assembly GCF_056759115.1. Lineage (NCBI taxonomy): Bacteria > Pseudomonadati > Pseudomonadota > Gammaproteobacteria > Lysobacterales > Lysobacteraceae > Stenotrophomonas > Stenotrophomonas sp. STEN087. The sequence continues at coordinate 11,090 of NZ_JBRRCR010000013.1, forward strand.
AGGCGCACGGTCTGCGCGAGATCCATTCGCTGGAACGCGATGGCGCGACCTGGTCGCTGGAAGCGCGCAACGCCCGCAACCAGCGCGTGGAAGTGCGCCTGAGCGGCCATGACGGGCGGATCCTGCACAGCGAGCGCGATGGCTGGCTGGATTGAGGTCGGTAACGGCAGGCGCGATGCGCAGCCGAGCGCGGGCTCGGCTCTACGAGGCAGGAGGTAGCGCCGGGCCATGCCCGGCGAGCGCAGCGGGAGCTGCTTACCAGCCGTACGGCGGCGGGTAATCCCAGTAACCCGGGCCACCGCCGCCATAGAAACCACCACCATACGGGCCGAAGCCCGGGCCCTTGCCTTCGCTGACATGGATGTTGAGGTTGACCCCGTGGGTCTTGCCTTCATCGGTGGTGTAGTTCTTGCTGAGGTTGAGCGTGGCGGCGTTGTAGTGCGAGTTGCCGTAGCCCTTCGAATAACCGATGCCGGTGGTGAAGCTGCCGGACACCTTCAGCTTGTCGTCGGTCACGTCGGCGATGCGGGCGTCGTCGTGCACGCGCGGGCCGCTCTTGTCGCCGTAGTAGGTGCCCGGCGGGTCCTGCTGCACGGTCGGGTCATTGAGATAGCGCATCGGTGCGTGCGGCACGGACAGGTCCAGGCCGGGCGACTGCGGTGCCGTGGCGCCGGCAGCGGACTGGGCAAGCACGGTCCCGGGCAGGCTGGCCAGGCACAGCAGCAGGGTCAGGGGACGGATCATCGCGATGCTCCAACGGGCAGGGACCGCGCCACGCGCGGCGGTACAGGCCGACGCTAACAGGCGTTGCTTGAATGATGCCTGTCGCCGCCGGCTTGTGGTAGATCCGGGCCAGGCCCGGATTCCCTTAGACCCGGCCGAACCCGAAAAGATCCTGCAGCGGGTGACGGCGCCGCTCGATCCGCGCCCGCAGCAGCCCGGCACCGATCATCGAATAGGTGATGCCGTTGCCGCCGTAGGCCATGGCCAGGTGCACGCGCGGCCCCCACTGCGGGTGCGGGCCGAAGAACGGCAGGCCGTCGGCGGTCTCGGCGAAGGTCCCCGCCCAGGAAAACGCCGGGGTCGGGTCCAGCCGCGGGAACCAGTGCTGCAGCTGCTTCATCAGCTGCTTCGCCTTGCCCTCCACCCGGCGGTCGCGGCGCGCCGGGATGTCGATGGCATCGTCCAGCCCGCCCACCAGCAGCCGGCCCTCGCCGGTGGCACGCAGGTACAGGTAGGGCCGTGCGCTTTCCCACACGATCGTGCGCTGCAGCGGGCCCAGCACGTCGGCATCGATGGGGTCGGTGATGAAGGCGTAGCTGCTGCGGTTGCGCGCCACCCGCTGGTCGATCCAGCGCTGGTTGGCGTAGCCCATCGCGAGCACGACGTGGCGCGCACGGATGGTGGCCCCCGCCTCGGTACGTGCGGTCACGCCGCGTGAGGTGGCCTCCAGGCTGTGCAGCACCGTGCGGTCATGCACATGGCCGCCGCGGCGGCGCACGCGCTTGAGCAGGCCATAGGTGAGGCAGTAGGGATCGACCCGCGCGGCCTGGCGGGTCAGCAGCGCGCCACCAGCGTCCACGCCGAAGCGCTGCTGCAGGTCGTCCGGCTGCAGCCAGCGGGCGTCCAGTCCGGCCTGGCGGCGTGCGGCACCCTCGGCCATCAGCACCGGCACGCCGCGATGGCGGCTGGCCAGATAGAGGCTGTCCATGCGCTGGAAATCGACGTTCTTCAGCCCGCGCGCCACTTCGCCCAGGGCCGGGATGGCCTCGGCGCAGGCGCGGTAGGCCAGTTCCGCGGCATCAGTGCCGTACTGGCGGGCCAGGTCCAGCAGGTGGGTGTCGATCTCGTACTGCAGCAGGGCGGTGCTGGCCGCGGTGCTGCCCCAACCGATGTCGCGCTGCTCGATCACCGCGACCTCGTGGCCGTGGCCGGACAGCTCATCGGCGATCAGCGCGCCGGTGACACCGCCGCCCACCACCAGGACATCGCAGCGCAGGTCCTGCTGCAGCGGCGGGAAGGCCTGGATCAGCCCATTGCTCACGGCCCACCAGGGGTAACCGCTCTTCAGGTCCATGGGGCTACCGATCGATCAGGCAGTGGGGCGGCCGGTGTGGGGAGTCTTGATCAGTTCGGACAGATCGAAGCCCTGGAGGCGGGCCGCTGCCAGATAATGTTCCTGCACGGTGGTGTCCAGCTTCGGCTCTCGCGCCAGCAGCCAGAGGTACTTGCGGTCCGGGCTGCCGACCAGTGCCACGCTGTAATCGGGGGCCACCTGGATCACCCAGTAGTCGCCCTTGGCGAAGGGCAGCCAGCGCAGGCCCTTGGGCAGGAAGCTGACCTCCAGGCGGGCCACGTCGTTGTCCACGGCGCATGCCTCACCCGAGGCTTCCTCAACCTCGCCGTCCATGCGGCAGCGGTTGGTGACGCCCACGTTGCCGTTTTCCAGGAGTTCGTAATGCGCCGACACGTCGGTGCAGCCCTCCGGCTCGTGGCGCATGGGCAGGCGGGCGATCTCGTACCAGGTGCCCAGGTAGCGGGGCAGCTTGAGGTCGGCGACGGTCTTCAGCGGCGGGTGGTCGGTCATCGTGTCCAGCGTCGTGGATAAGGGTGTCCCACCATGCCGTCGGGCTCGCCATGGGCAGGTGAAGCCGGGGCGAGGCCCACGTCCAGAACAATGCGTCGCCCGCGCGGCGGCGCAGCTGTCACCGGCGCAGCGCTATCCTTGCGCCAGCGCCGGGTTTTTTCCCCATACAAGCGAAGTGGAGGTGCCGATGTACCAGGTGATCCTGTTGAAGAGTGAAACCGCGTTTGCCCGCGAGCAGTGGCCGCAGGTGGACCACGTGGTGAATTACGAGGGCGTCAGCTACAGCCTGCGCGCGGGCCCGCGCCAGCCGCTGCCAACCGACCACGACTGGCACCCCATCGCCGTGTATGCGCCGGATGAGATCAGCGAAGAGGAGTTCCAGGATTGGTACGCGCTGCAGCAGCCGCAGGTGGAGGAGCTGCGCTTGAAGTACTGACGGCTTGGGTAGAGTCGACCGTTGGTCGACTGCCCTTTGCGGGAAGCGCTGAAAATCCCGCGCTGCGCGCGGTAGTCGACCAACGGTCGACTCTACCCCGGTCGGTGTTGGCGTGGCCGTCCATCCGGCCTTTACCAGCCGTGCCGTATAGTCGCGCGCAGGCGCGGTGGTCCGCGCGAACCGGTGTGGCTGGCTTGCTTTCCTTCTTCCGAACGATCCTGATGCGTGGCCCGTGGCTGGCGCTGCTGTTGTGTGGTGCGCTGCTGCTGGCCGCGCCGGTACTGGCCCAGGACGACGACCCGACGCCGAAGCAGCAGCTGGCCCAGTTCGATGCCAGCCTGAAGGACGTGGAGCGCAAGCGCGATTCCGCCGAGGCCACCGAAACGCTGGCGATGCTGTCCGAGACCGCATCGCAGGTGCGCCGCGATGCCGGGGCGCTGGACAAGAGCCTGCAGCCGCAGCTGGACCAGTTGACCGAGCAGCTGGCCCAGCTGGGCACGGCGCCGGAAGGCACCACCGAGCTGCCCGAGCTGGCGACGCAGCGCCGCAACCTCACCCGCCAGCGTGATGCGCTGGCGTCTTCGGTCGCGCAGGCCAAGGCCAGCGCCGTGCGCGCCGGCCAGCTTGCCAACGATATCGAGAAGCAGCGCACCGCGCAGCGCACCGAGGAACTGGGCCAGAAGGTCGATTCGCCGTTGTCGCCCGCGCTGTGGCGCAAGGTCGCCAAGCAGCTGCCGGTGGATATCGCCCGGGTTACGCCGCTGGCGGCGCAGGGCCGTGATGCCTTGGTGGCCGCCCTGGACAAGGAAGGCTGGGGTACGCCGCTGCTGGGCCTGCTGGCCGCGCTGGTGATGATGTTCCCGCTGCGCCTGTGGCTGCGCGCGCTGGGTCGCCGCTTCGCCGCCTCCGAGCGCGCGCCTGATGGCCGTCTGCGCCGCTCTGGCCTGGCGATGTGGCTGCTGCTGGTCGGCACGCTGTTGCCGGGCTACGCGGTGGTGGTGTTCATCGCTTCGCTCAATGCCATCGGCGGTATCGCCCCGCGCCTGCAGAACGTCGCCGACGGCGTGCAGGCGGCCAGCTTCGCCGCCGCCTTCATCGCCGCGCTCAGCGCCTGCCTGCTGGTGCCCACGCGGCCCTCATGGCGCCTGTTGAACCTGGATGACACCGCCGCGCTGAAGCTGCGCAAGTACGCCTGGGGCGCGGCCGCGCTGGCCTGGTTCAGCACGGTGCTGGTGGCCATCGACCGGGCCACGCGCACCAGCGATGTGACCACGGTGGCGCTGGACGGCGTGATCGCACTGACCTACCTCGGCCTGATCTTGGCCATGCTGGTGACCCTGTCCCGACTGCATCGCCGCCAGACTGCCGAAGCCGAGGCCAAGCTGGAGGCGCAGGCCGATGGCGTGGGTGCGGCGGTACCGGTGCGTCGCAGCAGCTGGCTGGTGCTGGCTCGCGTGGCCGGCAACCTCGCCGTCACTGCGGCGATCATCGCCACCCTGCTGGGGTACGTGAACTTCGCCAAGTTCGTGAGCCAGCAGCTGATCGGCGGCAGCATCGTGGTGCTGGCGGCGCTGCTGCTGTTCAAGTTCGTCGATGACCTCTGCACCTGGCTGCTCAACGCCGACAGCAAGGTCGGCCAGACCATCCTGCTGAGCACCGGCCTGAGCGTGTCGCGGCTGGAGCAGGCCGGCGTGCTGCTGTCGGCGATGCTGCGCACCTTGGTGGTGCTGATCGCGCTGCTGGCCCTGGCCGCGCCGTTCGGCAACGTCGGCACCATCGTCGAGCGCATCGCTGCGCTGGCCAACGGCATCACGATCAACAAGGACCTGACGCTGCAGCCCGGCCGCATCGTCACCGGCGTGCTGGTGCTGCTCATCGGCGTGGGCCTGACCCAGCTGATGCAGCGCTGGCTGACCGACACCTACCTGCCCAAGACCGAGCTGGACCTGGGCGCGCGCAACTCGATCAGCACCATCTCCGGTTACGTCGGCATCATCCTGGTGGGCCTGTGGGCGCTGACCGCGATGGGCCTGGACATGAAGAACCTGGCGCTGCTGGCCAGCGCGCTGTCGGTGGGTATTGGCTTCGGCCTGCAGGCGATCATCCAGAACTTCGTGTCAGGCCTGATCCTGCTGGCCGAGCGGCCGGTGAAGATCGGCGACTGGGTGAAGCTGGGTGACCAGGAAGGCGACATCCGCCGCATCAACGTGCGTTCGACCGAGATCCAGGTGGGCGACAAGTCGACGCTGATCGTGCCGAACTCGGAGCTGATCACCAAGACCATCCGCAACATGACGATGGGCAACAACCAGGGCCGCATCCAGATCCAGTTCGCGGTGCCGACCAGCACCGATGTGGCGGGCCTGAAGCAGGCGCTGCTGGATGCCTATGGCGCGCACCAGGCGGTGCTGCAGCAGCCGGCGCCGTCGGTGTTCATCGACAGCATTGCCGGTGGCCAGATCACGTTCAACAGCTTCGCCTACGTGGCGAGCCCGCGGCAGGTGTATGGCACGCGCAGTGATCTGTATTTCAGCCTGCTGCAGATAATGGCCGAGCGGGAGATCCCGCTGTCGACCCCGACCGACATCCATCTGGTACGCGACACCCCTCCGGAGTAAGGGGGGTCTTTTTGCAGGGCTTGCAGCCCTGCACCTGCGGTAGTGCCGGCCGCTGGCCGGCAACCTCAAAGTCAACAGCGGGCTATCCGTGGGATGGCGGGGTGGGTCCGGTTGAGGGGGACGCCGTGAACCCATCCATGGGGGCTTGGTCGCGGCTTGCTCGTGTGCGCTGTCCTGCGCACACGGCAAGACCGGGGTTGGGCGTCCTGCCCAACCCGCCCGAGGCATGCCTCGGGCCCATGCGGCTCACACCCCCTCAACCGGACCCACCCCGCCTTCGACAGTTTCCCAGGGATGTTGGTGGGTGCCCCCCCTTGGGCGGCACGGGGTCGAATATCGATATCTGACAGATGTGCCGACCAACGGTCGGCACCTATCAACAGCTCCCGTTGCCAGTAGATCCACGCCATGCGTGGATGATCTATTCGATATCTGACAGATGTGCCGACCAATGGTCGGCGCCCACCACCAGCAGTTGCCAACAGCCACCGGCCAACTGTCGAAGGCGGGGCCCTGTGGGTTTGCGGGGTGTGAGCCGCATGGATGCGGCGACCAAGCTCCCATGGATGGGTCTACGGCGTCCCCGCAAACCCACAGTGCCCCGCCATCCCACGGAATGCCGCTCTTGCTCTTGAGGTTGCCGGCCAGCGGCCGGCACTACCAGCAGGTGCAGGGCTGCAAGCCCTGCAAAGGAAAAACCCTTACCCCCGCGGGCGTGCGCGCGACGGCACCAGCGCAAACGTATCCACCGCCAGCTTCTCGGCATGGTTCAACCACGCCCGGATCTCCAGATCATCCACCTCGTGGTCCAACCCGAACGAGACGTTGATCTTGCCGTCCGCATCCGGCTGCACCCACTGCTGGGCCAGCACCACCTTGCGCTGCGACGACACTGCCTCGATCCAGAAACCGCGGTCCGGGCGCTGGCTCGCCACCAGTTCCAGCATGTACTGGCCAGCACGGGTGCGGCGGCCCTTCTGGGTGATCATGTGCGCCTGGCGCACGCTCGGGCGAGGGCCCTGGAACGATTCCAGCGGTGCATCCACCGCGATGCCGCCACGCAGGTCGTCATCGCGGAACAGCTTGATGCCGTTGTCGCGGTTCACGAGCAGCGCGCACCAGTCGCCGTCGGCCGAACCATCCTCGAATGCCGTGCAGCGATCCACATAGGCCAGCGTGTTGTCCGGGTCGGCATCGTCGAACTGGCGCGAGGTGTTCTCCAGATACACTGACTTCAGGCCCCAGTCCTTGTCGTACTCCAGCAGCACCGGCGGCTGCACGTGCTGCAGGCCGACCACCACCTGGTCATCGCCATCGATCTTCAGTTCGCGGGTCGGCTCGCCCAACCAGAGCGAGCGGGCGAAGGCCAGGTACTGCGGATAATCGCGGCCACCATCGCGCTGGGTCGCCACACTCGCGCTGGGCGCGCGCTGGGTATCGATCAGCGAGCGACCGAAGCCCATCGTCTTCAGCTGCGGGTCCAGCAGGCTGAGCAGGGTCGCACCCGAATCCAGCGTGGTGCCGGCGTCGGCCTTCAGCTGCTGCGGGGCAATGCCATCGCCGAGGAACAGCAGCAGGTTCTCGCGCTTCTGCTGGGTCAGGATGTCGGTGAGGTCGTTGGGCATCGCCAGATGGTCCGAAGCGATCACGATCAGCGTGTCCTTGCCGTACGGACTGGCCTGGATGCGCTGCACCAGCTGCGAGATCAGCCGGTCGCTGCACTTCAGCGCGTTGAGCATGTTGATGTTGCCGTACTTGCTTTCATATCGCTGGCCCTTGCACGCCACCGGCAGATGGCCGGCCGGGTGGTGGGTGTCCATCGTCAGCGTCGTCAGCATGAACGGCTCGCCCTTGCGCGAGAGCTGTTCGAAACGCTGGTAGGCGGTGTCCAGCAGCACGTCGTCATGCACGCCCCACGGCGAATAATGCACGCGGCCGATCTTCTTCTGCTGCTTGAACCACTCCAGGTCGTGCACTTCATCGAAACCGTGGCTGGCCAGGAACTGGCCCTTGCCGGCGAAGCGGCCGCTGGCGCCGCCCAGGTAATGGTTGGTGTAGCCCTGCTGCTTCAGGTAGTCGCCCAGGCACACGGCCTTGGGCAGGAAGCTGCCCATGCGGTCCATGCTGTTCTCATCGCCCTGCGAGGTGGTCAGCGGCACGCCGCACATCGACGACACGAGCCCGGCGATGGTCCAGCCGCTGCCCTCGGCCGAGGCCAGCCCGCGCACGTCCAGCGACTGGCTGGCGAGGCGGTTGATGTTGGGCATCAGGCCCGGGAACACGTTGTCGTCCAGATAAGTGCGTTCCAGGCTTTCACCGTAGATCCAGACGATGTTGCGCGGGCGCTGCAGCGGCTGTGTCGGCACCTGGTATTCGGGAGCGATGCGGGCGAAATCGACCGGGCGCAGCTGCTGGTACAGGCGCTGGCCATCACGTGCCAGCGGGCTGATCATGATCGTGGTGATCCACACCACCGCGAAGCCGGCGAACCATGCGCCACCGCGACCCGGGCGGCGCCAGCGCTTCACCCGCGTGGCAAACAGCGGCAGCAGCGACACCAGGACAAGCGCGATGTAGCCGGCGATATAGCCCTTGAAGTCCGCGATGCCGGCGCCTTCCATGTCGGCGCCCAGGTGGTAGAGCGTTGCGGCATTCAGGCCATCGCCGGACAGCTTGTCGATCAACCACCACGTGCTGAGCAGGAGCAGCAGCAGCGAGAACGTGCTCGCCTTCCACCACACCCACTTATCGGAGGCGAGGAACAACCAGGCCAACAACAACAGCGACAGCAGCAGGATCCAGAGCATAAGCGGCTTCGGCAGTGACGGGAGGTGGTGATGGACGTCGTACCGACGCGTGTCCATCCGACCAGCGCTGCCTCAAGCACACGTGCATGACAGGCTGATGACCCGATAGTGCATGCACGAACCTGACTGAAATGTTTGTTTGTTACATGAGGTGAAATCGCGCGGTTCAAGTAAAACCAGCGTGAAAGCCGCTACGCGATTTCATTAAAAAACGGCGCGATTTCCCGCTTCTTCAACGATGCCCGCGTTCCTCGCGCGCACGTGCACGCCGATCGAACAGCAATGCACTGGTCACGATCCCCAGTCCGAGCACCACACCGATCAGCATCAGGAACAGCGCGATGGCCGGATAGCCGAAGATGTGCCAGCCGGTCTCCACCTTCATCATCAGCGAGGCAGCCATGATCAGTGCGGCACTGATGATGCCGGCCGCGACGCGATTGGCGATCTTCTGCAGGTTTTCCATCAGCCGCGATTCTTCCAGGCCGGTCACCTTCATCTGCAGGCGGTTCTCGGCCAGCAACGCCATGATGTCGGTCAGCTTGCGCGGCCCATCGCGCAGCAGCTGCTGCAGTTCCATCGCCTCACTGGCGAGGTTGGCCGCCGACAGCGATTTCTTCAGGCGTGCGCGCATCACGTGCTGCAGCTGGCGCTCGACTATGCGGCGCGTGTCCAGATCCGGTGCCAGCAGGCGGCACACCGTTTCCAGGTTCAGCAGGGCCTTGCCGACCAGGCTCAGTTCCGGCGGCGTGCGCAGGCCGGACGCGGTGGCGATGCGCACCATGTCCAGCACCACGCGGCCTTCGGAGAAGCTGCCGCTGGCCGCATAGCGCGCGATCAGCTGGCCGGTCTCGCGCAGGTAGCGCTCCTCGTCAAAGGCTTCCAGCCGCGTGCTGATGCTGATCAGGTCGTCGGCCACTTCCTCGCCGCGGCCATCGACGGCGGCAAACAGGATCTTCAGCAGGCGCTCGCGCAGGCGCGGCGGCATGTGCGCGACCATGCCCAGGTCGAAGATCGCCAGGCGGCCATCGGGCGTCACCCGCAGGTTGCCCGGGTGTGGATCGGCATGGATCTCGCCATGCACGAAGATCTGGTCCAGGTAGCCACGGATCAGCGCGGCGGCCAACGGATCCATCGCCTGCTCGGTGCGGCGCACTTCGGGAATCGCATCCACGCGCACGCCGGTGGCCAGTTCCATCGTCAGCACGCGCTGGCTGCAGTAGTCCCACAGCGGCTGCGGCACCCACAGGCGGCGGAACGGCTTGAGGTGGCGGCCGAAACGCGCAAGATTCTCGGCCTCGGCGTGGTAGTCCAGCTCCTGCATCAGGGTCTTGGCGAACTCGTTGAGCCAGTCACGCAGGCGCACGCGGCGGCCGACCTGGGTCAGGTGGTCGGCGGCCAGCGCGAAGCTGCGCAGCGCTTCCAGGTCCGAACGCAGCTGCGCGGCCACTTCCGGCTTCTGCACCTTCACCGCCACCTGGCGGCCGTCATGCAGGACCGCACGGTGCACCTGGGCGATCGACGCGCAGCCCAGCGGCTCGGGATCGAACGAGGCGAACAGCTTGTTCACCCCGGCACCGAGTTCCTGCTCGACGATGGCGTGGATGCGCTCGACCGGAATCGGCGCCACGTTCTCCTGCATGCGTTCCAGCGCGGTGGCAAATTCCGGCGGCACCATGTCCGGGCGCGTGGACAGCATCTGTCCGAGCTTGACGAAGGTCGGCCCCAGCGCTTCCAGGTCGCTGACGAACTGCTCCGGGTTGCCGTCGGCGGGCACGTCGCCGTTGCTGCCGGCCGCATCCAGGTTCATCCCGGAAAAAACGCCCGAATGGCGGTAGCGCATCAGCAGGCGCAGGATCTGGCTGCGCCGGTTCATGCCCTTGACCAGTGTGGGATTGGCCGTGGCGGTGGACGGATTGCTCAAGCGGAACTCCCATGCAGGCAAGACAGGGGTAGTGGCGGGGGGGCGGGGGGGGGCCCGCGGGGGGGGGGGGGGCCGGCGCGCGGGCGCGCGCCCCGGGGGGGGGGGGCGGGGGGCGGGCCCCCCCGGCGCGGGGGGGGGGCGCGCCGCCCCCCCCCCCCCCCACTACCGGGGCCCTGCAGTGTGGCCGGGGGGCGGTAGGCACGCAGTGAACCCGCTTCCGCAGCAGGCACCGGATCAGTCAGAATCCGTCCAACCCCTCTTTGGATCCATCATGGCCGGTGCCAGCCTGTTTGCCCTGCTCGACGATATCGCCACCCTGCTCGACGACGTCTCGATCCTCACCAAGGTGGCCGCGAAGAAGACCGCCGGCGTCCTGGGCGACGACCTGGCGCTGAACGCGCAGCAAGTGACCGGGGTCAACGCGAACCGCGAACTGCCGGTGGTGTGGGCGGTGGCCAAGGGCTCGCTGCTGAACAAGGTGATCCTGGTGCCGGCGGCGCTGGCGATCAGCGCGCTGGAAGCCTGGCTGCACAGCCGCGGCTGGAACGTGCCGCTGATCGTGCCGCTGATGATGATCGGCGGCGCCTTCCTGTGCTTTGAAGGCGTGGAGAAGCTGGCGCACCGCTTCCTGCATTCGGCCGATGAGGACGCCGAACACCAGGCCGAGCGGCGCAAGGCGCTGGCCGATGCGCAGGTGGACATGGTGGCGTGGGAGAAGGACAAGGTGAAGGGTGCCATCCGCACCGACTTCATCCTGTCGGCCGAGATCATCGTGCTGACCCTGGGCGTGGTCGCCACCGCGGCCTTCACCCAGCAGCTGGTGACGCTGGCCGTGGTGGCCTTGGCGATGACGGTGTTCGTCTACGGGCTGGTGGCCGGCATCGTGAAGCTGGATGACGTGGGCCTGTACCTGTCGCGCAAGGGCGGGGCGGTGGCTGCGTTTGGTCGTGGCCTGGTGGTGTCCGCGCCGTGGCTGATGAAGTTCCTGTCGGTGGCCGGCACCATCGCCATGTTCCTGGTGGGTGGCGGCATCCTCGTGCACAACGTACCGACGCTGCATCACGCCGTGCAGGGCTTTGGTGGCGAAGGGCAGTGGGGCTGGCTGATCAGTGCCGCAGCGAACATGGTGGTCGGCATCGTTGCCGGCGCGATCGTGCTGGCCGCGGTGACCGGCATCCAGAAGCTGCGCGGGAAGTAAGCGAAGGGCGTGCCGACCAACGGTCGGCACCCACCAACCGCCGCCGCCGGGCCATGCCACCAGGGCGGATTACCCCGCCTGCACCCGGTTCTTGCCCTGGCGCTTGGCCACGTACAGCGCCTCATCGGCGCGTCGCAGCAGGGCCTCGGCATCATCGCCGGGCTGCCATTGCGCCAGGCCGGCGCTGAAGTGCACTGGTACGCGCTTGTCCTGCACGGTCAGCACGCGATGGGCCAGTGAACGCTGCAGGCGTTGCACGGTGGCCATGCTGTCGGCACCCGGGGTTTCCGGCAGCAGCAGCACGAATTCATCACCGCCGAGGCGGGCGACGCCATCGGTGGCGCGCAGCAGCAGCCGGCAGGTCGACACCAGGTGCTGCAGCAGCGCATCGCCACCGGCGTGGCCGTGGGCATCGTTGGTCTGGTGAAAGTCATCCAGGTCGATCACCGCCAGGCCCAGCGGCGTGTTGTTGCGCGCCGCACGGGCCATTTCCCGCTGCAGCATCTCGTCCAGGCCACGGCGATTGAGGGCCTGGGTCAGCGGATCGATGCGGGCCAGGTCGCCGGCCTCGCGCAGTTCCTGTTCCAGTTCGCTGATGCGCCGCTCGGCGCGTTCCACTTCCTGCCGCGCACTGGCCAGGTGGTCGCGCGCCTGTGCGGCCTGCTGCTGCACCTTGCCGGTGTCATGCATCACTTCCTGCAGCAGCTGGTTGAGGTCGGCGATGCTGCGTGCCTCGCGCAGCTGCAGGGCATAGGTGCCGATGCGGTCGTGGTATTCCCCGGTGCTGGCGGCCATGCCGTCCATGCGTTCGATGAACTCGCCCATCAGGCCGCGCATCGCCGCCTTGGAATCATCGATGCCCTGGCGCAGCAGCCCCTGCTTGTAGATCACCTCGCGCAGCTCGGCGCGCGTGCGCTCGACCGACTCCGCTTCCAGCGGGCCAGCCAGCAGCTGGCGTACCGCGGCGATCTGGCCCTGCAGCCAGCTGCGGTCATCCAGCAGCTCGCTGACGTTCTCCAGCAGCAGCGCAAACAGCTCCAGCAGCAGGGCCTGCTGTTCCTGCCAGCTTTCCGCGCGCACGCCCACCTGGTGGCCCAGCTCGCGCACGCCCTGTTCGATGGGCTCCAGCGGTGCGCCGGGCTGCCACTGCCGCAGCTTGCCGGCCAGCGCCTGGGCCTGCTCGCGCAGGTCCGGGTCGTGCAGCAGCAGCGACACCACCGCGCCGCCCAGCAGCAGGCGCAGCTGTTCGGACAGGCGCAGGCTGTCGGGCTGGCCATCGGGCGAGTGCTGCTCGATGGTGCGGATGTACTTGTCGATCAGCTGCCGCATCGCCCGGCCGTAGCGCGGCCAGTCGGCGCTGGCCTGGGCCGACTGCAGGCGGTCCCCCATGTCGCCCAGCTCGCCGGGCAGGGTGGCCATGCCATTGGCGAAGGCGGCCAGCAGCGGCTCGGGCGCATCGGCGCCGGCGAACAGCTGCTGCAGCGCCACCGCCGTGCCGCCCTGCAGGACCACCCGGTCACCGCGGCCATCGTCGGACACCGCACGCACGTGCGCCGGCGGTCCCAGGGCGGTACCGGGGGCAGGGCGGTGGTCGGGCTGGTCCGTCATGGCAAAAAATCCTGGGGCTGGCAGGGACTGGTGACAGCATATCGGCGCGGCCGCCGACGGCTTGAACGGCTACGATGGACGACAGGATGCCGTAGGGGAGGTGGGTATGCGCGTGATGTTGCTGGGGGCGACCGGCCTGGTCGGCGGGCTGGCCCTGCCGATGCTGCTGGATGACCCGCTGTGCCGCGCGGTGGTGGCCCCGACCCGGCGCCCGCTGGGCCTGAGCCATCCGAAACTGCATGCCCCGGTGCTGCAGTTCGACGCCCTGCCCGATGCACCGGACTGGGCGCAGGTGGATGCGGTGATCTGCGCGCTGGGCAGCACCATGGCCCAGGCGGGCAGCCGCGAGGCTTTCCACCGCATCGACCACGATTACCCGCTGGCCTTCGCCCGCCTGGCCCGTACCCAGGGTGCGCGCGCCTTCGTGCTGAACTCCGCGGCCGGCGCCAACGCGGGCTCGGCCATCTTCTACAACCGGGTGAAAGGCGAGCTGGAGCGCGACCTGCGCGCACTGGGCTTCGCCTCGCTCACCCTGGTGCGGCCGGGCCTGATCGGGGGCCAGCGGCAGCAGGTGCGTCGCGGCGAGCACTTCGCCCTGCAGGTGCTGGGCGTGCTCGGGCCGGTGCTGCCGCGGGCCTGGCGGATCAATCCGGCCAACCGCATTGCCAGGGCGCTGGTGGATGCCGCACTGGCCCCGCCGCCGGGCGAGCACGTGGTGGCGTCCAGCGCGCTGGCAGGCTGATGTCGCGTGCGCTGCGCCTGACCCAGCTGCTGCAGCTGCTGCGCCGGCACCGCCGGCCGGTGGCCGGGCAGGCCCTGGCCGAAGCGCTGGGCATCAGCCTGCGCACGCTGTACCGCGATATCGAGACCCTGCGCGCGCAGGGTGCCGACCTGCGCGGCGAGGCCGGCGTGGGTTACCAGTTGATACCCGGCGACGTGCTGCCACCGATGACCCTGCCGCCGGCCGAGATCGATGCGCTGGTACTGGGCCTGCGCTGGGTGGCCGCGCGCACCGAGCCGGCGCTGGCCGACGCCGCCCGAGATGCCCTGGCACGCATCGCCCATGTACTGCCCGCCGCACGCCGTGAAGCGCTGCGCGACAGCGGCCTGCGCATCGGTCCCTCGAAGGCCGGAGCGACGGTGCCGGCGGCGCGGATGCAGGCGGTGCGCGAAGCCGTGGGCGCGCAGCAGCGGCTGCAGTTTGCCTACGAGGATGCGCAGGGGCAGCGCAGCGAGCGCGTGGTCTGGCCGTTCGCGCTGGGCTACTTCGATGAGGTGGTGGTGCTGGCGGCATGGTGCGAGGGCCGCGAGGATTTCCGCCATTTCCGCCTGGATCGCATCCGGCAGGTGCGCACGCTGGAAGATCGCTACCGCGAGCCACGCGGCACCTTGCTGCGCCGCTGGCAGAAAGCGCAGGGCATCGCCCCGGATTGGCTGGATCGGGCGTGAGCCGCAAGAGCGCGCTGCCCGGAACCGGCGGCGTACGAAACGCCGGGGGTAGAGTCGACTGCTAGTCGACTATCGCGCGAAGCGCGGGATTTTCACGCAGGAGCAGTCGACTGACAGTCGACTCTACCAGGGCAGAAGCGCAGGCCAGCGCCGTCAACGCTGCTGACAGGATCTGTCAGCAGGCCCGCACCACCATGGGCGCTCCCAACAACGGAGGTTCCCCATGTTCAAGCCCAGCACCCTGCTGCAGTACGTGCGCGATGTCGCGGCCAGTGCCACGTTCTACAGCGGCATCCTTGGCACGCCGCCGGTCGAGCAGACGCCCGGCTTCGCCCTGTTCCTGCTCGGCGATGGCGCGGCCCTGGGCCTGTGGCAGCGCGACGGCGTGCTGCCACAGGTCACCGCCGAAGCCGGCGCCGCCGAGCTGGCGATGGTGGCCGCCAACCCGGCTGAAGTGCAGCAGCTGCATGACGCCTGGCGCGCGCTTGGCGTGCAGATCACGCAGGCACCGGTGACCCTGGAATTCGGCCACACCTTCGTCGGTGTCGATCCTGATGGCCATCGCTTGCGTGTCTACAGCCGTGCCGAGGGCATGGTCGCGCGCGATTGACCGCCACAGCGCGGGCACAAAAAAACGCCGGGCAATGCCCAGCGTTTTTTCAGCTCATGTGCCAACCAAGGGTTGGCACCCACCGATCAGTCAGTGGATCAGCTGGCCAGCGCCAGATCATCCATCATCGCGCGCAGGAAGCGGGCCGCTTCACCGCCGGTGGCGGCGCGGTGATCGAAGGTCACCGACAGCGGGATGACCTTGTGCGCTTCCACGCCGCCCATCACCGGGGTCATCTGGTGGCGGGCACGGCCGGCACCGATGATGGCCACGCACGGCGGCACCACGACCGGGGTCGCGTAGCGGCCGGCGAACATGCCGAAGTTGGACAGCGAGATGGTGTAGCCGCTCAGTTCCGAGGCGGCGATCGAGCGTGCTTCCACCTGCTCACGCAGGCGGTTGACGCCTTCGCGGATGCCACGGGCATCGAGCATGTCGGCATTGCGCAACGCCGGCACGAACAGGCCGTCGTCGGTGTCCACGGCGATGCCGATGTCCACCTGCGCGTGCAGGGTGCGGGTCAGCGCTTCACCGTCGAACCAGGCGTTCATCGCCGGCACCTTCTGCGCGGCAACCACGATCGCACGCACCAGGCGGGCGGTGACGTCGTTGCCCGGCAGCCAGGCGTGGATGTCGGCGTCGTCGTTCAGCGTGGTCGGCACGACCTTGCTGTGCGCGTCGGCCATCACGCGTGCCATGTTGCGGCGCACGCCCTTCAGCGGTTCCGGCTGGCCCTTGGCGACCACGCCCGGCGGCTGGGTGCGCATCGGCTTGCCGGCGGCGGACAGCGGGGTGCGGGCTTCGCTCTGCACCGGGGCGGCCACGTGGGCCGGGGCCGGCGCGGCATAGGCAGCAGCAGCGGCAGCCACCGGGGCCGGCGCAACGCCCAGCTTGGCGCTGCCGTCGGCCGCAGCCTGCTTGACGTCGGCCATGGTCACCGCGCCATCGGCGCCGGTGGCACGCACGCGGGCCAGGTCCACGCCCAGCTTGCGCGCGGTGGCACGCACGGCCGGCACGGCCTTGACGCCACCGACGGCCAGCGCCTGTTCGGTGTGCACGGCATTGGAGCTCTGCATCGCGCCGACCACGGTGCCGGCGTCATCGCGCTCGGCCTTTTCTTCGGCAGCGGCGGCCACCGGGGCGGCAGCGGCCGGCAGCGGCGGCGGGTTCGGTGCCGCCGGGGCCGCCGGGGCGTGCCCGTGGCTGTGGCCGGTGTCCTGGCCATCGGCGCGCTGCGGCAGGTTCGGGTCGATCTCGAAGGTGGCCAGCACGGCACCGGTCGGGATGATGTCGCCGGCGGCGCCGGACAGCTTCAGCACCGTGCCGGACACCGGCGAGGGCACTTCCACCACGGCCTTGGCGGTCTCCATCGACACCAGCGGCGCGTCCAGCTTGATCACGTCGCCTTCCTTGACGAACCACTCGACGATGGTCGCGTCCGGCAGGCCTTCACCCAGGTCGGGCAGGTTGAAATTCTTGGTCTGGCTCATGTGCAGTTCTCTTCCAGCAGTTCCAGTTCGCGGGCCGGCAGCCAGCCCGTCGCGCCATTCGCGCGCTCGGACCACCACCACCCACCATGTTCGTGATGCAGCTTCACCATCTCGCCGTTTTCCACATCCAGCTCGCGGGCGTCGTAGTCGCGCAGGGCTTCGGCGCGACCATCGTCCAGCAGCTGCAGCCAGGCGACGGGCGCCCATCCAGCGCGCCCATCGTTGGTGCGTACCCAGGCAAACGCCGGCCATTCCTCGTCACGTACACCGACTTCGACGATCTGGCCGGTGCGGAACCGGAGTGGATTGGAATACTGGCTGCGGTAAGCCCCAAGGAGCCGTGCCCGCATGTCAGCCTGCCGCCACCGCGCGCTTGGCCGCGGTCACGATCCGGTCCACGCTGGGCAGGTACTTCATTTCCAGGCGGAACAGCGGAATGTGGGTGTCGTAGCCGGTAACGCGCTCGACCGGGGCCAGCAGGTCGTACAGGGATTCCTCGGCCAGGCGCGCGGCGATCTCGGCACCGAAACCCGCGGTCTTCGGGGCTTCCTGCACGACCACGCAGCGGCCGGTCTTGGCCACCGATTCGGCGATGGTGGCGAAGTCCAGCGGACGCAGCGTGGCCACGTCGATGACTTCGGCACTGATGCCTTCGCCGGCCAGCTTGTCGGCCGCTTCCAGCGCTTCCTTCACCTGTGCGCCCCAGGCCACCAGGGTCACGTCGGTGCCGTCGCGCAGCACGAAGCACACGTCCAGCGGCAAGGCTTCGCCGTCGTTGACGACCACTTCCTTGTACTGGCGGTAGATGCGCTTGGGCTCCATGTAGATCACCGGGTCGGGATCACGCATGGCGGCCAGCAGCAGGCCGTAGGCACGCTGCGGGCTGGACGGCAGCACCACGCGCAGGCCCGGCACGTTGGTGAAGATCGATTCGTTGGCTTCGCTGTGGTGTTCCGGCGCGCGGATGCCACCACCCCACGGCACGCGCAGCACCATCGGGCAGTGCAGGCGGCCACGGGTACGGGTACGCAGGCGCGCGGCGTGGCAGATGATGTGGTCGACCATCGGGTAGACGAAGCCGTCGAACTGGGCTTCGGCCACCGGCTTCATGCCCTGCGCGGCCAGGCCGACGGTGAGGCCGGCAATGGTGGTTTCATCCAGCGGGGTGTCGAGGATGCGCTGCGAACCGAAGCGCTGCTGCAGGCCGGCGGTGGCGCGGAACACGCCGCCGTTGACGCCCACGTCCTCGCCCAGCACCAGCACCGACGGGTCGTGTTCCAGCTCCCAGGCCAGGGCCTGGGTGATGGCTTCGATCAGGGTGATGGGGGTAGCGGTCATTGCGATATCTCCACCGGCGACAGCGGCGCTGTCGGCGGCATTGGCCTGGGAAGCGGATGCGCCCGTCTTGATGTCATCCATGGCGCTGCTCCAGGGCAATGGCGGCCGCGCGCTGGGCCAGCAGGTCCGCCGGCGGATCGGCATACAGGTAGTCGAACATCGCCTCGACCGGCTGCACCGGGGTGTTGAGGTACTGGTTCACTTCCTCGTCCACCTTGGCCGCGCACTGCTCGACCCAGGTCTTTTCTTCGTCGTCGCTCCACACGCCGTTGGCGATGAGGTACTTGCGCAGGCGCAGCATCGGCTCACGGGTCCAGGCGTCCTTCACCTCGGCGTCGTCGCGGTAACGGCGCGCGTCATCGGCGGTGGTGTGGTCGGACAGGCGGTAGGTCAGCAGTTCCAGCACGGTGCCGCCTTCGCCGGCCAGACCGCGTTCGCGGGCCTGTTCCATCGCGGCCAGCACGGCGATCAGGTCGTTGCCGTCCACCTGCAGGCAGTGCAGGCCGCCGGCCAGGCCCTTCTGGGCCAGGGTTTCGGCACCAGTCTGGGCCGAACGCGGCACCGAGATCGCCCAGCCGTTGTTGACGATGCACAGGATCAGCGGGAGCTTGTAGGCACCGGCCGAGTTGAGCGCGGCATAGAAGTCGGTCTTCGAGCTGCCGCCATCGCCGCACACCGCCACCGCGATCTGCGGTTCGTTGTTGAGCTTGAACTTCAGCGCAGCGCCGGCAGCGTGCAGGCACTGGGTGGAGATCGGCACGCAGAACGGGAAGTCCTTCACCGCGTTGCCGGTGTAGTCGTTGCCGCGCTCGTCGCCGCCCCAGTACATCAGCACGTCGTACGGGCGCACGCCACGCATGAACATGGCACCGTATTCGCGGTAGCTGGGCGCGAACACGTCGCCGGCCTTCATCGCTGCGCCGATGCCGACGTGTGCGGCTTCGTGGCCCAGGCAGGCGGCGTAGGTGCCGAGCTTGCCGGTGCGCTGCAGCGCGATGGATTTGCTGTCGAACGTGCGTACGTACAGCATCTGCTTGAACAGCGGCACCAGGACGGCCGGATCCTTCAGGGATGCGGGCAGGTCGTCACGGACGAGCTTGCCGTCCGCGTCCAGGTACTGCAGGTATTCGATCTTGAACTCAGCGGCAACCGTCATTGCGTACTGCACCTTCGACAGAGAAGTTACAAATG
The DNA here is from genome assembly GCF_056759115.1 of Stenotrophomonas sp. STEN087. Lineage (NCBI taxonomy): Bacteria > Pseudomonadati > Pseudomonadota > Gammaproteobacteria > Lysobacterales > Lysobacteraceae > Stenotrophomonas > Stenotrophomonas sp. STEN087. Next base: position 30,346 of record NZ_JBRRCR010000013.1, read on the forward strand.
ATATGAATCGCCATGTTAAGGATTGCGTACGAAATAGCCTTCCTGCGGCGCAACACGGGGATTCCCCTTTGTACCCCTGGCGACGGCTCGGGGGCCAATAACAACAACGTATTCAGTCGTTGCTGCAAAGCATCAGAATACGCCTTTGGCTGACTGTCGGCGCAACGCCGCAAACGGTTCCACGCGCAACGGCGGTTCCACAGGCCCACCGCACGCCCCGGTACGGTCGTCCGGCTGCCCGCACGGCAGGCAACGCGCTACCCTTGCCGCCCCTGATCTGGTCCCGCCCATGTCCGTCGACAACAACCAACGCGATCTCGAAGCCGGCATCCACACCGACCTGCAGGGGCGCCTGACCTACGGCGGCTACCTGCGCCTGGACCAGCTGCTGGCCGCGCAGCAGCCGCTGTCCAGCCCGCCGCACCACGACGAGATGCTCTTCATCATCCAGCACCAGACCTCGGAGCTGTGGCTGAAGCTGCTGGGCCACGAGCTGCGTGCGGCGATCGGCTTCCTGCAGCGTGACGAAGTCTGGCAGTGCCGCAAGGTGCTGGCGCGCAGCAAGCAGGTCCTGCGCCAGCTGACCGAGCAGTGGTCGGTGCTGGAAACGCTGACCCCGTCCGAGTACATGGGCTTCCGCGACGTGCTGGGTCCGTCCTCGGGCTTCCAGTCGCTGCAGTACCGCTACATCGAGTTCCTGCTGGGCAACAAGAACGCGCAGATGCTGCAGGTGTTCGAGCACGACGTGGACGGCGAGGCGCAGCTGCGCACCGTGCTGGAAGCGCCGAGCCTGTACGAGGAATTCCTGAAGTACCTGGCGCGCTTCGGCCACGATATCCCCGACCTCTACCGCGACCGCGACTGGACCCAGCCGCACGTGTCCGATGACAGCCTGCAGCCGGTGTTCGCCCGCATCTACCAGGACACCGACCGCTACTGGCGCGAGTACTCGCTGTGCGAGGACCTGGTGGACCTGGAAACCGCCTTCCAGCTGTGGCGCTTCCGCCACATGCGCACCGTGATGCGGGTGATCGGCTTCAAGCGCGGCACCGGCGGTTCGTCCGGGGTGGGCTTCCTGCGACAGGCACTGGAGTTGACCTTCTTCCCCGAGCTGTTCCAGGTGCGCACCAGCCTGCAGGTCGCGCCGCCGGCCGACTTGGCCTGAGCCCCATTCAGCAAGGCCGCCGACGACGGGCTGGATCGTTTCAGATGCAAGTTCAGCGAGCAGGCCGTGACCTGCCTCAAACGGCGTGTATTTGACGTGAACGCCAGAAGTCGGTGATCCTCGCGCGTTTCTCCAGCGCACATCGGATGTGCCGTCCATCCACCGAACCAGGAAATCCGCATGAGCCTAAACGCCACTGCGAACACCCCAGAGCCGGCGCTGCCGGACTTCAAGACCACGATGGGCCACCCGCGCCCGCTGTGGATGCTGTTCATGACCGAGTTCTGGGAGCGCTTTGCGTTCTACGGCATCCGCTGGGCCTTGGTGCTGTACATCGTCGCCCAGTTCTACAACGGCAGCGCTGCCGGTGAAGGCGACGCCAGCCGCATCTACGGTGCCTACCTGGCCCTGGTGTACGCCGCGGCGATCTTCGGTGGCTACGTGGCCGACCGGGTGCTCGGTTACCAGCGATCGATCCTGACCGGCGCGATCATCATGGCCGCCGGCCTGTTCATGATCTCGCTGCCGCAGGAGCACATCTTCAAGCTCGGCCTGGCCACGATCATCGTCGGCAACGGTCTGTTCAAGCCGAACATCTCCACCATGGTCGGCAAGCTGTACGGCCTGAAGGATGAGCGCCGCGACTCGGGCTTCACCATCTTCTACATGGGCATCAACATCGGCGCGATGATCGCCCCGGTGCTGACCGAGTACCTGGCCCGCAAGGTCTTCGGTACCGATGCGATGCCGTCCTACAAGGTCGTGTTCATCGCCTCGGGCGTGGGCATGCTGATCTCGCTGGTGTGGTTCTACATCGGTCGCGCCGGCCTGAAGGGCATTGGTGCACCGCCGGTGGGTGCCGAAGGCATCGGCCCGATCATCAAGGTGCTGGTCGGTGCGGTCGTCGCCATTCCGGTGTCGTACTTCCTGCTGGCCACCGGCGCCGCCGCGCTGGCCTGGATTCTGGGCGCGATGTTCACCGCCCTGGCCATCCTGCTGCTGGTTGAAGGCATCCGCGAAGGCAAGGTGCAGCGCGACCGCGTGATCGCCATGCTGATCATCTTCGCCTTCAACGTCATGTTCTGGATGTTCTTCGAACAGGCCGGCAGCTCCTTCACCTTCCTGGCCGAGAACATCGTCAACCGCCAGATGGGCGAATGGACCTTCCCGACCGCGTGGTTCCAGTCGGTCAACTCGGTGGCGATCATCGCCCTGGCGCCGATCATTGCCTGGATCTGGGTCAAGATGGGCAGCGCCAATCCGTCCATCCCGCGCAAGTTCGGCCTGGGCCTGCTGTTCAACGGCGCCGCCTTCGCCCTGCTGATGTTCGCCCTGTCGCAGATGGTCGTGGACGGCAAGATTCCGTTCTGGACCCTGTTCATGGTCTACGTCATCCAGTCGGTGGGTGAGCTGTGCCTGTCGCCGATCGGCCTGTCGATGGTGACCAAGCTGGCCCCGGTGCGCCTGGTCGGCTTCGGCATGGGTGGCTGGTTCCTGTCCACCGGCATCGGCAACAACCTGTCGGGCATCTTCGCCGGCGCGGTGTCCGGTGAAGGCGGCATGACGATCGAATCGGCGCTGAAGGGGTATACCTTCGGGTTCTGGGCCCTGATCGGCTCCGGCGTGGTGCTGTTCCTGATCGCCCCGCTGATCAACAAGCTGATGCACGGCGTCAAGTAAACACAGAGGGTAGTAGGCATGCGTACAACGTTTGGCAGTGCAGTGGTGGCAGTGGTGTGTGCGGCGCTGATCAGCGCCTGTTCCCAGCAACCGCCGCCGGCGCCTGCCGAACCGACGCAACCGCTCGATACCCGTCCCACCGAGCCACCGGCCGCTGACCCCAGCGCGCCGGTGGCCTCGGGCAACACCCCGGCCGCGGCCGACATCGCCGCCATCGCCGGCCTCAATGCCAGTTTCGACCCGGCGCGCGACCCGGCCGCCGATCTGGAAACGGCCAAGGTCGAAGCCCAGCGCGGCAACAAGCACATCATCCTGGACGTGGGCGGCGAGTGGTGCCCCTGGTGCCACCTGATGGACCAGTTCGTGGAAGGCGATGCTGAGATCCGCCGCTTCCGTGATGCCAACTACGTGTGGATGAAGGTCAACTACAGCGAAGAGAACGAGAACGCGGCGTTCCTTTCGCAGTACCCGCAGGTGAAGGGTTACCCGCACCTGTTCGTGCTCGATTCGGATGGCACCCTGCTGCAGTCGCAGTTCACCGGCGAGCTGGAAAAAGCCAAGAGCGAAGGCAAGGGCTACAACCGCAGCAGGTTCATGGCCTTCCTGAAGAAGTGGGCGCCGCAGCGCTGACCCGCCGTTTGTAGAGTCGAGCCATGCTCGACTGCCGCGCCGCTCGACTGCCCGGGTCGCTCGACGACTACAGAAACCCACCCCACGGCCGCTAACGGCAAGGACGTCAGTCGACAGGATCGTCGGCTGCCCCTACCGGAGCGCCCATGCACAGCGACCACGCCCAACGCCAGCCCGACGCGGCCAGCGACGCCGCCCCCGAGGGGGTGAGCCTGCCGCCGCAGGATGCCCTGCTGGATGATGCAGGCACCGGCGAGGACGGTGTGGAGCTGGCGCCGCCGCGCCACCGCCTGCCGCAGATCGCCCTGCCGGACAACGTCGTGCTGAAGGGCGCGGTGCAGAAGCTGGTTGAACAGAAGGCCCGTCTGGACCGTCTCGCCGCCGAAGGCCAGCTGGCTGGCCTGCTGCCGCCGGAGTGGCAGGGCAATGGCCTGCGCGCGATCGACCTTTCCAGCTTCGTGCAGGGCGTGCTGCCCTTCCTGCAGACCGGCGAGCGTGGCGAGACCGCGCCGGCCCGCCTGCCGGTGCGCCACGTGCTGGGTGATGACAGCCGCTGGGGCCTGGAGGACGTGGCCGAACCCAAATCGCTGGCCTGGTACCTGGCTGCGGATGAGCGAGCCACGGCCGGCAGCAAGGACGTGGCCGAAGCCTGGCTGGTCGGTGCGCTGGGTCTCGCGTTCATGCAGGAAGGGCGCAGCCGCCCCGGCTTCCTGCGCGCGATGGACCAGGACAGCCTGGCCGCACGGGTGACCATGCTGGGCTACCCGCCGCCGGGCGAGCTCGCCCTGTACAGCGTGACCGCGCACGGCCAGGCGCAGATCTGGTGCGTGTACGGTCGTCGCAAAGTGCGCCCGCTGGTGGCGCCGTGGCTGAGCGTGCCGCTGCTGACCGCCTATGGCGTGGCCGCGCCTGCCGCCTGGCCGGCCAGCTTCCCGCCGGTGGAAGCGGTGGCCGAAGCCATTGCCGCCGCCCGCCCGGGCAAGCTGGTGCCGGAAGTGGACCTCGGCAAGGTCGTGGCGAAGATCGCCGAAGACGCCGCGGCCGAAACCTGGCAGCCGGTCAGCCTGCTGCAGCTCAACACCTGGTCGCCGCGCTGGACCTTCTTCCTCGGCACCTTTGTCGGCCTGCCGTCACTGCTGCTGGTGGCCGCCGCGCTGGCGCTGCCGGGTGCGATCGAAGCGGCCACGGTCGCGGCCTCGCTGGGCTTCGCCGGCGGTGCCATCGCCGCGCTGGCCGTGCCGTGGATCCATGCGCGGCGCAAGCACCTGAGCTGAGCCGCGGGGTCGGATCCCTTTCCGCAGGAAAGGGCTCTGACCCCATTGCGGGTAAAGGCATCGCAGCCATCCACGCATGGCGTGGATCTACTCCCGCACCACCCGCAACGCGGTCGCATAGGCCTTGGCGAAGCTGGTGAAATCGCGCAGCCGGTTCAGCGACAGCAGGAACCCGGGCGGGCAGGGCTTCAGGCGATGGTGCTCGAACCAGACGTCGGCGATGGATTCCACCGTCGCCAGCGCCTCATCGATGCGCTGCAGGTCGGCCTCATGATCGATGGAGACAGGGGCGGGCGGCGGAACCTTGCGGCGGGCGGATCGGGACATGGTGGGATTCCTGAGCCTGGGTCAACGGGCTTTCAACCCCGGCAGCGGTGCTCCGCTGCGCGCCCAACCTCGCCCCGGTGGGGCCGGTCGTCCAATAGGCAAAATCACTCGATTGAAGCCGTTGGATAGGCCCGACCTGTCCAAGACGACGCTACCGGGCCGATCCCGAAACATCAGGCGGCAAAGCCGACAGGCCGTGACGCGTCCGGGATGAGTGCCGTTCGTCGGCGAATGCCAAGCCGCGTGCACCCAATGTCATCAAAGATGGCCCGACGCACGCGCGCAGGGTTGCCGGCGACACGTCGGGGATGGCAGCCAACGTCATCCACGCATGGCGTGGATCTACAGGCCACCCGCCATCCAGCGGAAAGCCAGCGGTTGCCGTTGAAGTTGCCGGCCAGCGGCCGGCACTACCGGGGGCCGGGGCAGGGCCCCGGAAACCTTCCCCTCAGACGCCTTCGCCCATCCGCTCCAGGCCGTCACCGGCCAGCCGCAGGATCAGCTTCTCCAGCACCTGCTCTTCTTCCTCGCTCAGCACCGACATCAGCTTGCGGGTGATCTCGATCACCAGCGGCGCGATCGTCTCGTACACCTCGAAACCCGCCGCCGACAGCGCCAGCACCGAGCGCCGGCGGTCGTCGCCGTGCGTCTCACGCTTGATGAAACCGCGCTCCAGCAGGCGCGCCACCGCCCGGCTGACCGCCACCTTGTCCATCGCCGTTCGGTCGGAGACCTCACTGGCCGACGACCCCGGGTACAGCGCCAGGATGGTGATCACCCGCCACTCGGGAATGGCCAGGCCGTAACGGTCGCCATAGAGTTTGGCGATGTTGCCGCTCACGCGGTTGGACAGCACGCTCAGCCGATACGGCAGGAACTGTTCCAGGTCGAGCAGGACGTGCGAGGCACGCACGCGGGTGGAGGCGGGGTCGGCTGGGCTCATGCTGCGGTGCACCTTGCTGGTGGTTTCAAGTGTAACTATAAGTGGTATGTCCGGACCCTGCATTCTCGCCGGGTCCACCCTAGCCCGCACCTGGTTTGTACCGATGCGGTACCGATTCGGAGCCACGCCATGAATACCGCAGTCCCGACCGCCTCGCACCCGAACCCCGGCATGCAGGTCACCACCTTCGAAAACCCGATGGGCATCGACGGCTTCGAGTTCGTCGAATTTGCCGCCCCGGCCGGCCGCGGCCAGGAGCTGCACGAGTACTTCCGCAAGATGGGCTTCAGCGCGGTGCTCAAGCACAAGCAGCGTCCGATTACCGTCTATCGCCAGGGCGACGTCAACTTCCTCGTCAACGAAGACCCGGATTCCTTCGCCGCCGACTTCGCCGAAAAGCATGGTCCGTGCGCCTGCGGCTTCGCCATCCGCTTCAAGAAGCCGGGCCAGGAGGTCTACCAGACCGCCCTGGGCAACGGCGCCGAAGCCATCGCCTTCAAGCCGGACAGCAAGGCGGTCAACGCCCCGGTCATCAAGGGCATCGGCGATTGCATGCTGTACCTGGTGGACCGCTACGGCAGCGCCGGCAGCGTCTTCGATGGCGACTACGAGGTGATCGACGGCGCCGACCTGCGTCCGTTCGGCTTCGGCCTGACCTTCATCGACCACCTGACCCACAACCTGTACTTCGGCAACATGCAGCAGTGGTCGGATTACTACGAGCGCCTGTTCAACTTCCGCGAGATCCGCTACTTCGACATCAAGGGCCTGAAGACCGGCCTGGTGTCCAAGGCGATGACCGCGCCGGACGGCATCGTGCGCATCCCGCTGAACGAATCGTCCGACCCGAAGAGCCAGATCAACGAGTACCTGGACGCGTACAAGGGCGAGGGCATCCAGCACATCGCCTGCTTCACCGACAACATCTACGAGACCGTCGAAGCCATGCGCGCGCAGGGCGTGGATTTCCTCGACACGCCGGAAACCTACTTCGATGTGATCGACCAGCGCGTGCCGAACCACGGTGAAGACGTGGCGCGCCTGGCGAAGAACAAGATCCTGATCGACGCCGATCCGGAAACCCACCAGCGCAAGCTGCTGCAGATCTTCACCCAGAACTGCATCGGCCCGATCTTCTTCGAGATCATCCAGCGCAAGGGCAACGAAGGCTTCGGCGAAGGCAACTTCACCGCGCTGTTCGAAAGCATCGAGCGCGACCAGATCCGCCGCGGCGTGCTGTAACGTTCATCGGCAGCGCCGGGCCACGCCCGGCGGCTGCTCACTAGTATAGCCGAGCCATGCTCGGCTGCTTTCCGTTCCGGCATCGCGTTCCAGGAGCCACCATGTCCACCGCCCTCACCGCCCGCGGCTACCAGTCCGGTTTCGGCAACGAATTCGCCACCGAGGCCGTCGCCGGCGCGCTGCCGGTCGGGCAGAACTCACCGCAGAAGGTGGCCCACGGCCTGTACGCCGAGCAGCTGTCCGGCACCGCGTTCACCGCGCCGCGCGGCAGCAACCGCCGCAGCTGGCTGTACCGCATCCGCCCGGCGGTGACCCACGGCGAATTCACCCCGTTCGCGCAGTCGCAGCTGCAGTGTGATTTCGGCGCGCAGCCGGCCTCGCCGAACCAGCTGCGCTGGAGCCCGCTGCCGCTGCCGGAACTGCCGACCGATTTCGTCGAAGGCCTGTACACGATGGGCGGCAACGGCGCGCCCGATGCTCATGCCGGCGTCGGCATCCATCTGTACGCCGCCAACCGGGACATGGTCGGCCGCTACTTCTACAACGCCGACGGCGAACTGCTGATCGTGCCGCAGCTGGGCGCGCTGCGCCTGCTGACCGAACTGGGCGTGATCGAGATCGAACCGCAGCAGATCGCGGTCATTCCGCGCGGCGTGCGCTTCCGCGTCGAGCTGCCCGACGGCCCCAGCCGCGGCTACATCTGCGAAAACTACGGCGCGCTGCTGAAGCTGCCGGACCTGGGCCCGATCGGTGCCAACGGCCTGGCCAACCCGCGCGACTTCGAAACCCCGCACGCCGCATTCGAGGATGTGGACGGTGATTTCGAACTGATCGCCAAGTTCGAGGGCCGCCTGTGGCGCGCGCCCATCGACCATTCGCCGCTGGACGTGGTGGCCTGGCACGGCAACTACGCGCCGTACCGCTACGACCTGCGCCGCTTCAACACGATCGGCTCGATCAGCTACGACCATCCGGACCCGTCGATCTTCCTGGTGCTGCATTCGCCCAGCGACACGCCCGGCACCAGCAACATGGATTTCGCCATCTTCCCGCCGCGCTGGCTGGTGGCGCAGAACACGTTCCGCCCGCCGTGGTTCCACCGCAACATCGCCAGCGAGTTCATGGGCCTGGTGCACGGTGCCTACGACGCCAAGGCCGAGGGCTTCGTGCCCGGTGGCGCGTCGCTGCACAACTGCATGAGCGGCCATGGCCCGGATGCGCCGACCTTCGACAAGGCATCCAATGCCGACCTGTCCAAGGCCGATGTCATCAAGGACACGATGGCCTTCATGTTCGAGACCCGCGCAGTGATCCGCCCGAGCGCGCAGGCGCTGGCTGCCGGCCACCGCCAGGGCGATTACCAGCAGTGCTGGAACGGCCTGCGCAACAATTTCCGTTGATTCATCGCATCCACGCATGGCGTGGATCTACGGGTTGATCCGGTCGCGTGATGTTGTAGATCCACGCCATGCGTGGGTGTTTTCGCAACCCTACGCCGTTGCCGCAAACGCGTCGCAATGCTCCATTGGCAGCGCCTCCAGCAGGCGCTGCCGAACGCGCTCGCAGTAGCCTTCTGAGGTCATGCCGGGCAGTACCTGCAGCGCCGCCTGCAGCACCTTCACCACGTCGTTCTCGGCGCGGGCCTGCTGCAGGTCGCGGAACAGGGCGGCCGCCATCGGGTTGCGCTGCATCTCCAGGATGCCCAGCAGGTAGATGCGTGCGGCCACCAGCGAGCGGCGGCGCTCGACCGGTGCGGCCGGGGCGGGGGCTGGCACGGGGGCGGGCGCAGGTGCGGCCGCCACCGCCGCCGCAGGGCGGGGCGCGGCAGGCGCTGGCGCTGCAGATGGACTCGCCGCTGCGGGCGCGCCGGTTTCCAGATAGCCGCCCTGGATCAGCTGGATCACCATGGCAGGCGCTTCCTGGCCCATCAAGCCGGTCAGGTCGGCAATGCTGCGCTGGCCATCACACAGGATCAGCAGGCGGCGCTGGCGCATGTCCAGCGGCGCGCGGTGGGCCTGCAGCGCGGTTCGGGCGAGGTCGGTCTTGCGCGGTTGCATGGGAGGGACAGCCAAGTCGGTGCACGCCGAGCCTGAACGCGGGGCATGAAACGGCGATGACAATGCAGCGCCTGCACGCGCGCTGCGCTAGCGTGCAGCCATCTCGTGCCAAGGATCCGCGCCATGAAACACCTCCCGATTGCCGGTCTGTTGCTGCTGTCGCTGGCCGCCTGTTCGCGCAGCCCCGACAGCCCCGAGGCTGCCCCCGCCCCGGCCAAGGACACGGCGACCGCCACCGCCCCGGCCGATGCCGACCTGGCCACCACCTCGCCGGCCGACCCGCGCAGCGACAGCCCGGCGCGGCTGGATGGCTTCGGCGGCGCCCGCCTGGGCGCGCCCATCGCCGAGGTGCGCAGTGGCTTCGGCGCCCCCCTGCAGGTCATGAACCTGGATGCGACCGGCAAGCCGCTGCCGGACGATGACAACAACGAAGAATGCTATTACCTGCACCCGCAGGGGGCCGATGAGCCGCGCCTGATGATCGAAGGCCGCAAGCTGGTGCGCTACGAGGTGTTCAGCACTGGCATCGTTGCGCCGGGCGGTGGCAAGGTCGGCATGACCCTGGGTGAGCTGCAGCTGCTGTACCCCGAGCGCGCCGACGTCGGTCCAGACAAGTACGACGAGAAGGCCCAGCACCTGCGCGTGCGCCCGGCCCAGGAGGGCGCGGGCATCATCGATTTCGAGGTGGCACCCGACGGTAAGGTCAACGGCTGGCGGGTCGGCCAGATCCCGCAGGTGGATTACGTGGAAGGCTGCCTCTGACCACCACGACCGTGGCCCACCCGCAGCGGGTGGGCCACGCGTAGAATCGCGCCACGACCGCTGGGGAGTGCTCGATGATCGCCATCTCGATTGCCTGGTTCCTGCTTGGCCTGCTGCTGCTGGCGCTGGGCGGGGATTCCATCGTCAAGGCCGTGTCCGGCCTCGCCCAGCGCTTCGGCGCCAGCGCTTTCACTGCGGGCCTGCTGCTGCTCGGCGTCGCCACCTCGCTGCCGGAACTGGCGGTCAATGCACGCGCGCTGGCCCTTGGCCAACCGGAACTGGCCCTGGGCAACGCCATCGGCAGCAGCATCGCCAATCTCGGCCTGACCCTGGCCGTGGCTGCCATCGCCGCGCCGCTGCTGCTGCGCGCTCGCCTGCAGGGCGTGCTGTGGTGGTCGCTGCTGGCCGCCGGCCTGCTGCTGATCGTGTTCGGCCTGGATGGTCGCCTGCAGCGCTGGGAAGCCGGCGTGCTGGTGGCGGGCTTCGTGCTGGTGCAGATCGTGCTGCTGCGTCGCGGGCGCTTGGAAGCGCCGGATGTGCAGGCGGTCATCGCCGAATCCGCGCTGAGTCGCACCAGCCTGCCGCTGAACGTGCTGCGCGTGCTGATCGCCGCGCTGACGCTCTACTGGGGCGCGCGCCTGGTGGTGGGCGCGGCGGCGGATCTCGGCGCGGCGCTGGGCTGGACGCCGCTGCTGGTGGGCCTGCTGCCGGTGGCCATCGGCACCACGCTGCCGGAAGTGGCCGCGGCCATCGCAGCCGCGCGGCGTGGCCACGGCGACATGGTGCTGGGCCATGTGCTGGGCTCCAGCGTGGTCAACCTGCTGCTGGTGATCGGTGCGATGGGCCTGCTGCAGCCGCTGGCGCTGCCGGCCTCGTTCGTGCGGCTGGAACTGCCGACGCTGCTGGCCTTCGCCCTGGTGCTGTACCCGATGCTGCGCGGTGACCTGAAGATCAGCCGTGGCGAAGGCGGGATCCTGCTCGGCGCATTCGTCGCGTGGCTGGGCCTGGAGATCGCCCTGGTCCTGTAGATCCACGCCATGCGTGGATGACGGGCCGTGCCGACCAACGGTCGGCACCTACCGTCAGCTTGCGGGGGTTTCCTCTTCCCGCGCCGGTTCCGGCGGCGGCAGCTGCTCTTCCTTCGCGCGCTCGTTGCCCGGCAGGCTGGGGCGGGTTTCCATCAGCAGCGACAGCGCGGCCTTGGCCATCATGTGCGCGCTGATCGGCGCGGTGATGAACAGGAACACGGTGATCAGCAGCTCGCGCGGCTGCGGGTCCTGGCCCAGGAAGATGTGGTAGCAGACCGAGCACGCCAGCACGCAGCCCACGCCCAGCGTGCTGGCCTTGGTCGGCGCGTGCAGACGCTTGAAGAACGTCGACAGCTTCACCAGCCCCAGTGCACCGACCAGGATGAAGAAGCAGCCGAACAGCAGCAGCACCGACAGGGCGATCTGGATGAAGGTGATCATTCGACGATGTCCCGGCGCAGCACGAACTTGCTCAGCACCACCGTGCTGCCGAAGCCGAGCATGGCAATGACCAGCGCTGCCTCGAAGTAGATCGCCGAGTTGAGGTACATGCCGAACAGCATCAGCTCGGCGATGGCGGTCACCGACAGCGTGTCCAGCGCGAGGATGCGGTCGGGCACGGTGGGGCCGCGCAGCAGGCGCCAGGTGCCCAGCAGCATGGCCAGGCCGACCACGTGCATGCACACCACCAGGGTGGTCTGGATGATCTGGAATCCAGTCATGGGAAGATCTCCATCAGCGGGGCTTCGTAACGTCGCTTGATCGTGTCGATCAGTTCCTGCGGGTCTTCCAGGTGCAGCACGTGCACCAGCAGGTACTTGCGGTCATCGCTCAGCGCGGCCGACACGGTGCCCGGGGTCAGGGTAATCATGCTGGTCAGCGCGGCGATGCCGTGGATGTTGGCGATATCCAGCGGCAGCCAGATGAAACCGGGGTGGATGTTGCGCTCCGGGCCGAGCACCTGGATCGCCACGCGGATGTTGGACATCAGGATGTCCCACAGGGTGACGACCAGCAGCTTGGGCACCGGCCGCAGCGTGCCGATGCGGGCGAACTCGCGGTCCAGGCGCGCGGCGAACAGCGGCACCACCACGCCCAGCACCAGGCCCAGCACGATCTGGCCGAGGGTGAAGCTGTCGGACATCAGCAGCCAGAACGCCACCACCATCATGCTCAGGGCGGGCGAGGGGAACACGCGGCGGCGGAAGGAACGCTTGGCGGTCATGGCTGGCGGATCTCCGGCGTGGTCGCGCGCAACTGCTGCACGTAGTCACCCGGCTGCAGCAGCTGGGCGGCGATGGCGTCGGTGTGGCGCATCAGCGGCGCGGCGGCCACGGCCATGCCGACGCCGTAGGCCAGCAGCAGGCACGCGGCATACAGCTCGATGCGGCGCAGCGGTGCCTTGCGCGGCGGCGGCGCGTCCGGGTCGGGCGTCGGCACGCGCCAGAACAGGCGGATGCCGCCGCGGGTCAGGCCCATGATGACCAGCAGGCTGCTGACCAGCACCGCCGTCCACACCGCGCCGGTGTACTGCGCCGGCATGCCGGCCAGCAGCGCGGCCTTGGCCAGGAAGCCGGACAGCGGCGGCAGGCCGGCCACCGACACCGCGCCGATCAGGAACAGCACGGCCGGCGTTTCCTTGCCCGGCATCGGTGCCACCACTTCCTTGCGGTCGCTGGCACCGCCACGGCGGCGGCGGATCAGGTCGGCGATGAGGAACAGGGCCGCCGCCACGAAGCTGCTGTGCGGCAGGTAGTAGAGGCCGGCCGACAGCACCTTCGGCGTGCCCACCGCGAAGGCGATGAACAGCGTCGCCGCCGAGACGACGACCAGATAGGAGATCAGCACACGCAGGCGGGCCGCGGCCAGCGCGCCGAGGCCGCCCAGCACCAGGGTGGCCACGCCGGCCCACAGCAGCCAGTCGCGGCCGTAGCCGGCCAGCGCGCCTGCGTCCTCGCCGAACCACAGCATCTGCACGCGCAGCACCGCGTACAGGCCGACCTTGGTCATGATCGCGAACAGCGCCGCCACCGCCGCCGGCGCACGCGCGTAGGATTCGGGCAGCCACAGGTACAGCGGCATCAGCGCGGCCTTGGCGCAGAACACCAGCAGCAACAGGCCGATGGTCGCCTTCACCAGCGTCAGCTGCGAGGCCGGTACTTCGGCGATGCGCTGCGACAGCTCGGCCATGTTCAGCGAGCCCAGCGAGGCATACAGCAGTCCCAGCGCGATCAGGAACAGGGTCGAGGCGGTGACGTTGAACACCACGTAGTGCAGGCCGATGCGCATGCGCAGGCCACGGCCGCCGCTCAGCAGCAGGCCGTAGGAGGCGATCAGCATCACCTCGAAGAACACGAACAGGTTGAAGATGTCGCCGGTCAGGAACGCACCGTTCAGGCCCACCAGCTGGAACTGGAACAGTGCGTGGAAGTGCGGTGCGCGCCGGTCCCAGCCCGAGCACGCATGCATCAGGCAGGGGATGGCCAGCAACAACGTGGTCAGCAGCATCCACGCCGACAGGCGGTCGGCCACCAGCGCGATGCCCAGCCGCGAGGGCCAGTCACCCAGCAGGTAGACGTTGATGTCGCCGCCGGCGGTCTGCGCGAACAGCAGGCCCACCACCACGGCCAGCGCCGCCATCGCGGTCCAGGCCACGCTGCGCTGCACCTTCGGGCCATAGCGGCGGTGTTCGACGAACAGGGACAGCGCGGCGCCGAGCAGCGGAACCAGGATCGGCAGGATCACCAGATGATTCATGCCTGGTCCTCGCCCTGACGCGGCGGTGCGTCCTCATCCGGCTCGTGCGCATCCACGTGGTCGCTGTGGTTGTCGCTGCGGCTGCGCATCGCCAGCACGATGGTCACCGCGGTCATCGCAAAGGCGATGACGATGGCGGTCAGCACCAGCGCCTGCGGCAGCGGATCGGTGTAGTTGCCCAGGTTGCTGTCCACGCCTTCCTTCAGCACCGGCGCCTTGCCCAGCACCACGCGGCCACCGGCGAAGATCAGCAGGTTGGTGGCGTAGGACAGGAAGGTCATGCCGAGGATCACATCGAAGCTGCGCGCGCGCAGCAGCAGGTAGACGCCGATGGCGGTCAGCACGCCGATCGCGGTGGCCAGGGCCAGTTCCATCAGTGCATCTCCCCGGTGCGGGCCGAACGGCGTTGCAGGTCGATCTCGCCGCGGCGCGCGGTGCGCGTGCGCGACGGCTTGACCGTGCCCATCATCGACAGCATCAGCATGGCGCCGCCGAACACCACCAGGTATACGCCGATGTCGAACCCGATCGCGCTGGCCAGCGGTACCTCACCGATCAGCGGCAGGTGCAGGTCGAGGTGGCCGCTGGTCAGGAACGGTACGCCGAACAGCATCGAGGCGCTGCCGCTGAGCAGGGCGATCAGCAGGCCCATGCCGATGCAGCGGATGTAGTCGAAGCCGAAGCGCGATTCGACCGACGCGGTGCCCTGGATCACGTACTGGATCAGCAGCGGCACCGCCAGCACCAGGCCGGCGATGAAGCCGCCGCCGGGCGCGTTGTGGCCGCGCAGGAACAGGAAGATCGACACCGTCAGGGTGAGCGGGAACATGATCTGGGCCAGATCGGCCGGCACCGGCAGCTTGATCGGCGGGCCCGGCATGATCTGTTCCGGCGCCATGCGCGTGCGCCGCAGCAGGGCATGCACCACCAGCGCGGCGATGCCGAACACGGTGATCTCGCCGAAGGTATCGAAGCCGCGGAAGTCGACCAGGATCACGTTGACCACGTTCTGCCCATAGGCCTCGGGCAGGGCGCGGGCGAGCATCTCGCCGGCCATGGTGTTCGGCGGCAGGGTCATCGCGCTGTAGGCCAGCGCGCCGAGGCCGGCGCCGGCGATGATCGCGATGACCGCATCGCGCTGCTTGCGCCAGCGCGGCCGCTCCGGCCCGGACTGGGCGGGCAGGTAGTTCATGCCCAGCAGCATCAGCACCAGGGTCACCATCTCCACCAGCAGCTGGGTCAGGGCCAGGTCCGGGGCGGACAGGAATACGAAGGTCAGCGAGACCATCAGGCCGACGCCACCGACCAGCAGCACGGCCAGCAGGCGCTGCTTGTAGACGCGCAGGGTGGCCACAGCGCAGGCCATCATCACCAGCCACAGCGCCCAGCCCAGCAGCGGCATCGACTGCGGCCTGGTCCAGTTGGGCGAGGCCGGGTTGGCGATGTAGGGCGCGGCGGCCACAGTGATGGCCACCAGCACCAGGCCCAGCAGCATGCGCTGCAGGCTGCCGTTGGCGATGCCGTTGGTCAGGCGCATGGCCAGCGCGGACACCGTGTCCAGCTGGGCGTGGAAGACGTTGCGGCCGGTGGCGGTGTTCTGCACGCCGTGCAGGTTGATCAGCCTGCGCAGGCCGAAGTACAGGGCCACGCCGCCGACCACGCCGATCGCGCTCATCGCCAGCGGCAGGTTGAAGCCGTGCCAGACCGACAGGCTGTACTCGGGCATGGCGTTGCCGAGGATGGAGCCGGCCGCGGCATGCAGCACCGGGGCCACGGTCAGCGCCGGGGCGATGCCCACCGCCACGCAGATCACCACCAGGATCTCCACCGGCACCTTCATCCAGCGCGGCGGCTCGTGCGGCACGCGGTCCAGGTCGTGCGGGCCGGGGCCGAAGAAGGTGTCGTGCACGAAGCGCAGGCTGTAGGCCACGCCGAACACGCCGGCCAGCAGCGCGGCGATCGACACCGCCGTGCGCATGGTGCCCGGGCCGCCGGCGGTCAGCGCCTCGGCAAACAGCATTTCCTTGGACAGGAAGCCGTTGAGCAGCGGGATGCCGGCCATCGCCAGCGAGGCGATGATCGCCAGCGCGCTGGTGAAGGGCATCAGCCTGCGCAGGCCACCCAGCTTGCGCATATCACGGGTGCCGGTCTCGTGGTCGATGATGCCGGCGGCCATGAACAGCGAGGCCTTGAACGTGGCGTGGTTGAGGATGTGGAACACGCCGGCGACCACCGCCATCGGCGTGGACAGGCCGAACAGCAGGGTGATCAGGCCCAGGTGGGAAATGGTCGAATAGGCCAGCAGGCCCTTCAGGTCGTGCTGGAAGATCGCGTTCCAGGCGCCGATCAGCAGGGTCAGCGCGCCGATGCCGCTGACCGTATAGAAGAACAGGTCGGTGCCGGCCAGCGCCGGGTGCAGGCGCGCCAGCAGGAACACGCCGGCCTTCACCATGGTGGCCGAATGCAGGTAGGCCGACACCGGGGTGGGCGCGGCCATCGCGTGCGGCAGCCAGAAGTGGAACGGGAACTGCGCGCTCTTGGTGAAGATGCCGGCCAGCACCAGGAACAGGGCATAGGGGTAGAGCGCGCTGGCGCGGATCTGGTCGCCGGCGGCCAGCACCACGTCCAGGTCGAAGCTGCCGACGATGCGGCCGATCAGCAGCACGCCACCGAGCAGGGCCAGGCCACCACCGCCGGTAATCACCAGCGCCATCCGCGCGCCCTCGCGGGCATCCTTGCGGTGCGACCAGAAGCCGATCAGCAGGAACGAGCTGATGCTGGTCATTTCCCAGAACACCATCAGCAGCAGCAGGTTGCCGGAGATCACCATGCCCAGCATGGCGCCCATGAACAGCAGCAGGTAGCAGTAGAAGCGGTGCGCGTTGTCCTGGCTGCTGAGGTAGTAGCGCGCGTACAGCACCACCAGCGCGCCGATGCCCAGCACCATGCCGGCGAACATCCAGGCCAGGCCATCCAGGCGCAGGGCGAAGTCCAGCCCTGTCTGCGGCAGCCAAGGCATCACGCTGCGGACCACCTGCCCATCCATGATGGCCGGGGTCAGCCAGCCGAGGATGGCCAATCCACCCAACGGCGCCAGCGCCGCCAGCCAGGCGGCTGTCGAGCGGGAACTACGGGGGAAGGCCGCAACAGCCACTGCCATCAGGAACGGCAGGGCCAGCAGCAGGGGCAGGCTGGGGAGCATGCAGGGAATCCATGATTCACGAGCAGGTCATTGAGTCTAACAGTCAGCCAAATGTCGCCGAAACCCATGTAACGGCCACAAACGGCATGTAACGTGCGCTATTCATCTTTTTTGCGGTGCGGCATGCCCATTCCAGGGCCTTGCGGCGTGTGGTCGCCGGCTTTGTCGGATCGGCTCCCTACGCCCGCGAATGGCGGCCTGCGCCCCCGCGTGGCAACGGCTGGGGCGTTCACGGCCGACGCGCAGGCGCAGGTATGCCGCACGCGCAACGCAGGCTGGCAGGTCGTTCGTGCAGCAGGGGTGACGGGCCGTGCCCGTTCAGGAAACGACGGGCGATGACGCTCAGAGGAGGGTCAGTAGCGCCAGTCGAGCTTGCGGTAGGCCTTGGCCATCACCCAGGCCGGGCCGATCAGCAGGTAGGTCAGGTCGGTCAGGAAGCTGGGCTTGCGGCCTTCGAACTTGTGGCCGATGAACTGCGCCACCCAGGCCACCACGAACACGCCCACCGCCAGCCAGCGCAGGTCGTGCAGGCCGATTTCGGCCTCCAGCAGCCGGCACAGGCAGCCGAACACGAAGAACTGGATGAGCATGCCGATGCCCAGCGGGCGCGACAGCTTGTTGTAGAAGCACCAGGCGCTGAACATCGCAAAGGCCGACCAGATGCCGTACTGGAACCAGGTGATCAGCGGCGGCACGCACCACAGCAGGGCCACCACCGACCACAGGATCGCCGGCACCGCCACCACGTGGATGCGCTGGTTGATGACGTTGCGGTGGTCGTCTGAATAGCTGGCGAAGTAGCGGTCGATCGGCCGCGCAAGCTGGGTGGTGGTCTGCATGCTGCCAGCATACTCCGGCCGGGCCGGACGGTGCGGGGGCGTCCGCAGGGTAGGGTCGACCGTTGGTCGACCATCGCGCGCAGCGCGGGGTTCAGCGGATCCGGGCGAATGGGTCGTCCCAAGCAGAACGCCCCCGACCTTCCGGCCGGGGGCGCTGGGGCAATCAGTCGACGCTGATCCCGGCCAGGCGCTGCAGCGCCTCGGCGTACTTGGCGCGGGTGCGCTCGATGATTTCCGCCGGGATGTTCGGGCCCGGGGCGGTCTTGCCCCAGTCCAGCGTCTCCAGGTAGTCACGCACGAACTGCTTGTCGTAGCTCGGCGGGCTGGTGCCCACCTCGTACTCGTCGGCCGGCCAGTAACGCGAGGAATCCGGCGTCAGCATCTCGTCCATGATGTACAGGCGGCCATCGGCATCGGTACCGAACTCGAACTTGGTATCGGCCAGGATGATGCCGCGCTCGCGGGCGTAGTCCGCCGCGAACTTGTAGATGCGCAGGGTGGCATCACGCACGCGCTCGGCCAGGTCCGCGCCCACCTGCTTGACCATCGCGTCGAAATCGATGTTCTCGTCATGGTCGCCGACGGCGGCCTTGGTGGACGGGGTGAAGATCGGCTCGGGCAGCTGCTCGGCCTGGCGCAGGCCGTCGGGCAGGTCGATGCCGCTGACCTTGCCGGTGCGCTGGTAGTCCTTCCAGCCGCTGCCGATCAGGTAGCCGCGGGCGATCGCTTCCACCGGCACCGGCTTCAGCTTGCGGGTGACCACCGCGCGCTTGGCGTACAGGGCCGGGTCCACGCCCTCGGGCAGCACGCTGGCCACGTCGATGCCGGTCAGGTGGTTGGGCATCAGGTGGGCGGTCTTGGCGAACCAGAAGTTGGACACCTGGCAGAGCATCTCGCCCTTGCCCGGGATCGGGTCGGGCAGGACCACGTCGAACGCCGACAGGCGATCGGTGGCCACCATGAGCAGGTAGTCGCCCGGCGGGGTCCCTGCAGGCAGCCGCTCGCGCGGGATATCGAACACATCACGCACCTTGCCGCGATGGCGCAAGGGCAGGCCGGGGAGATCGGATTGCAACAGCGTGGTTGGCACGGGCACTCCTGGGGCGTTGTCGATACGGCTGCCCAACGGACCCGGCGGGCCCGCTGACCAGCGGGCGGCCTAGTGTAAAGCGGTCCGGGCCCGCTGTGACGTAAAATGAGCATCCATTTCGCCGGTCGACCCTGGGGCGCCATGCGCTGGTACGGAAAACTGCTCGGTTTCATCGCCGGGGCCCTGCTGTTCCGGCCCAATCCGCTGTTCGGGGCGGTCATCGGCCTGCTGCTCGGCCATGCCTTCGACTCGGACTGGTTCCGCCTGAACAAGGAAAACCCGTACCGGGAGCTGGGGCTGACCTCCGAGGCCACCGATGCCGAGGTCGAGCGGGCCTACCGCAAGCTCATTTCCCAGTACCACCCCGACAAGCTCGGCGGCGCGGCCCCCGAGCTGCAGCAGCAGGCCGAGCAGAAGTCGCGGCGGATCAACGCCGCCTACGACCGCATCAAGACGCTGCGCAAGCGCTGACCCCTTTCCCTCGTCTCCAAGGCCCCGGCCATGTCCAACTGCCTCATCGCCCCGTCCATCCTGTCCGCCGATTTCGCCCGCCTGGGCGAGGAAGTGGACAACGTCCTGGCCGCCGGTGCGGACTGGGTCCACTTCGACGTGATGGACAACCATTACGTGCCCAACCTGACCATCGGCCCGATGGTCTGCCAGGCCCTGCGCAAGCACGGCGTCACCGCGCCGATCGACGTGCACCTGATGGTCGAGCCGGTGGACCGCATCATCCCGGACTTCGCCGAGGCCGGTGCCACCTACATCAGCTTCCACCCGGAGGCCAGCCGCCACCCGCACCGCACGATCCAGCTGATCCGCTCGCTGGGCTGCAAGCCGGGCCTGGTGCTGAACCCGGCCACCCCGGTGGACATCCTGGACTGGGTGCTGGATGACCTGGACCTGGTGCTGCTGATGTCGGTGAACCCGGGCTTCGGCGGCCAGGCCTTCATTCCCTCGGCGCTGGACAAGCTGCGCGTGGTCCGCCAGAAGATCGATGCCAGCGGCAAGGACATCCGCCTGGAGATCGACGGTGGCGTGAAGGCCGACAACATCGGCGCGATCGCCGCCGCCGGCGCCGACACCTTCGTGGCCGGCTCGGCCATCTTCAACGCCAAGACCAGCTACCAGGACGTGATCGCGCAGATGCGCGCGAACGTCGCCGCCGCCCGCTGACAAAATGGGGACGGAGGGGATTAAGCTCGATTGATCCCCTCCGTCCCCTTTTGCGCACATGGCACTGTTGAACATCCGCCCGGCCACCGTGGCCGACGCTGGGCTGATCCTGCATTTCATCCGCGAGCTGGCCATCTACGAGAAGGCCGAGCATTCGGTGCAGACCGATGAGATCGGCATTGCCGAGAGCCTGTTCGGCGCCGATGCCACCGCCCGCGCGCTGATCTGCGAAGCCGACGGCGAGGCCATCGGCTATGCGGTGTATTTCTACAACTACTCGACCTGGCTGGGCCGCAAGGGCATCTACCTGGAAGACCTGTACGTCAGCCAGGAAAAGCGCGGCGGCGGCGCCGGCAAGGCGCTGCTGAAGTACATCGCGCGCCAGGCCGTGGCCGAGGGCTGCGGTCGCTTCGAATGGTCGGTGCTGGACTGGAACACCCCGGCCATCGAGTTCTACACCGCCGCCGGCGCCAAGCCGCAGGACGAGTGGACCGTGTACCGGCTGCAGGGCCAGGCGCTGCACGATTTCGCCAACGGCTGAAGCAAAAAAAAGACCGCGCCAAACCCTGGCGCGGCCCTGCTGCATTCGTGGGAGGCTGATCCTGCCTCCATCCGTCTTCCCTGCTATGGCCTCCCATTCTCCGGGTGCGCGATGACAGCTGGATGACACCGCATTGAGTAGAGCCACGCCACGCGTGGATGCTTTTCGCGCTGCCTTTCACCGGCCGCGAACGCGCGGTTGATAGCCTGTGCCACCCCCACTGGAAGCACCTGCATGACCACCCCGCGCTGGCGCCTGATACTCAACGGCAAATCCGCTGGCAATGACGACCTGCGCAATGCGGTTGGCCACTGGCGCGGGCAGGGCGTGCAGCTGGAAGTGCGGGTGACCTGGGAAGAGGGCGACGCCGAGCGCTACGTGGCCGAAGCCATCGACCATGGCGTGGACGTGATCGTGGCGGCGGGCGGCGATGGCACGCTCAGTGCGGTGGCAGAGACCCTGGCCCATCGCGAAGAACCGGCCGACACGCTACCGTCGCTGGCACTGGTGCCGATGGGCACGGCGAACGATTTCGCCACGTCGGCCGGCATTCCCAATGATCCTGATGATGCGTTCGCGCTGATCGCGCAGGCGCCGGCCCGTCCCATCGATCTGCTGCGCGTCGACGCCGATGGCAAGCGCTGGTGGTGCGCCAACCTCGCCAGCGGCGGCTTCGGTACCCAGGTGACCGTGGAAACCGATGCGGGCCTGAAGAAAATGCTGGGCGGGCTGGCCTATGTCATCACCGGCATCGCCAAGCTGGGCCGCATCGAGCCGATCTCCGCGCGCCTGACCGGCCCGGATTTCGAGTGGGAAGACGGCTTCATCGCCCTGGGTATCGGCAATGGCCGCCAGGCTGGCGGTGGCCAACATTTGTGCCCGCAGGCGCTGATCGATGACGGCCTGCTGGACGTCACCGTGGTGCCCGAACTGGACGGCGAGGTCGCCGCAACCCTGGGCCAGATGCTGACCGGTGGCAAGGACGCGGCACTCGAGCGCGTGGCGACCCGTGCGCAGCTGCCGTGGCTGCAGATCGACGCGCCTCAGGCACTGACGTTGAACCTGGATGGCGAGCCGGTGCAGGCACAGCGCTTCCGCATCGATTGCGTGGCCGGCCGGGTGCGCATGCACCTGCCGGCCGGGTGCGAACTGCTCCGCTAGGCCGGGCAGTTACTTCAACAGGCGGTCGAGCAGGCGTCCAGCTGCTTCCTCGACCTGCGGGCCGCCCAGCGCGCCCCCGCTCATTGCTGATCCGCTGGCCATGGCCGGCTGGTTCCTGAAAGCGACGGGGAACGTCTGCAGCTGGCTCCTGCGGCCGCCGCCATCGCCCCGGTACTGGCCGAAACTCGCGTTGATATCGAAGCGGTCACCGGTCGGCTGGCCGTTGCGAAGCTGCCTGGAGACGATGAAACTGACGGTTCCGGTCCTGCCTGGCTGCAGGATGTAGCTGGGCACGCTGCTGTTGTTGCCCGCAATCGGAATGCCCTTGATGGTGCTCGGGCCTTCGCCGGACCACGGGGCGTACTGGTTGCCGTTGCTGTCGGTGACGCCGATGGAGCCGAGGATGTAGTTGAGGTTCATCGGCTGCGGCGACACGTTGCGCAGTGTCATGGTGACCGTAATGACCGCCCTCGCCCCGCTGGTGTCACGACCGACCCGGATTGAATCGAGGACGGCCTCGATGTCGCCGATGCGCTCGGTCGATCCGTTGCCAGGGTGTGGCGGGGCAGTGGGCGGGCAGCGCTGCGAGAGCGCCTCCAGCTGCGCACGCAATGCTGTATTTTCGCGGCGCAGCGCGTCGCTGGTTTCGGCGTGTGCAAACGCCGGGGCGCCGAGCGCTGCCGCCAGAAGCAGGATGTGTTTCATCAGGGACCTCCAGGGATGGATGGGTCAGTGCGTGGACAAGACAGCGCCGAACAGGCCGAGAACGACCAGGTTCACCAGCAGCCAGACCAGGCCGGCAACCACCGCGCTGGCCAGGCTCAGCAGTGCATTCTTCAAGCCGTCCGGATTGCCCTTCGAATGGGCATACATGAAGCAGATGAAGGCGCCCAGGACGAAGAACATCACACCGAAGATGCCGATCACCGGCACCAGGGCGCAGGCCCAGCCGATCCAGCGGAGCGTGCGCGCCGTGCGCATTGCGCCATCCGTGGACCGACGCGCGGCCTCATCGCGGACGCGGCGTTCGTTCAGGGCCTGCTGCACCTCGTTTTCAGGAACAGGGTTCATGCTGTGGGACTCGTAGGAGGAGGAAGGGGTCAGCCGCCGGCAGCGCGCAGGGCGCAGGCGCCGGGGTCGTTCACGCAGTCGCCATCGTCAGCGGGCTCCGCGGCCGGCAGGGCAACGCGGGTGTCGGGCGCGTAGCTGGCCACCACCTTGCCGCTGCGGTCCAGGAGCTCCACCCGTGTCACCACGGCATTCACCTCATGGCGGTTGAGGTCCACGGACTGCGCGAAGAAGTAGGTGCGCACCCGGGGCTGGGTGTTCCAGTGGCTGCGCAGTCCCTCGATCGCACGCGCGGCGCCTTCATCGGCCACCGGTGCCAGCGCAACCTGCACGGCGTTGGTCAGTGTGTAGTTGTAGGCGGGGAGGTCGTGGAAGTAGTGGAAGCGGTTCCCGCTGTAGACGCCGACCGGGAAGCCCTTGCGCTCGAAGTCGTACGGCTTCAGGTCGGCATCGCCCTCGACCCGGTAATAGGGCGAGCGTGCGGCTGCGGCGATGGACTGCTGCAGCTGCGGCTGCAGCGCCGTCATCAGGTCCTTGCGGCGGAAGGTATCGGCGGTGTTGCGGTACTCCTGCGAGGCCGCAGTGGCGATCTGCTCGAAGTCCGGCGGCAGCGGTGACAGCGCGGTGTAAAGAAACATCAGCTGCTGGCCGCTATCCAATGGGTTGTACTCGGCCAGGGGCTTGCCCGGGTCGGGCTGGGGCAGGGCCACGGGTGCATCCTTCGCGTCGGCCGGCGCCGTGCTGGTCGCCGCCTCCGCAGACGAGGGCGCGCCCGCTGCCGGGCTATTCTGCTTGTCGCCACAGGCGGCCAGCAGCAAGGTGGCCGCAATGGCGGTGCAGAGCGTTGGGAGGGAGGGGCGAGGCATGGCTTCCTTGGCATGTGATCGGGTGACGGCAAATCTGCGCAAGACAGCGCAGTGATGCAGGTCATGGATATGACTTGACGAACGAGCAGGGAGATGCTTGTGAAAGATGGATTGATGGAAGAGCTGTACGCCGGGGTCACTTCGCCGGAGCGCATGCAGGCATTCGTTGAACGACTCGGGCGCGCGGTGGGCTGCCACTCCGGCAGCGTCACGCTGCGCAATGTTGACGCCGGCAGGCACACCGCACTCGTCGCTGCCGGTTCGATGGCCGATCCGCGCACGGTGGAGCGCTTCAACGAGGACACGCTCTACTCGGTGGACAATCTGTGGTTCAACCGCGCCGCCCCGACGATGCGGGCCGGCACCGTGATGGTCAGTGACCGCCTGGCTTCGCTGGAGGAGATGCGCACGACCCGCTACTACCTGGATTTCCTGCGCCAGATCGACACCCTGCGGTCGGTGGCCTTGTGTGCATCGCGCAAGCCGGACCGGGTGACCATGCTCACCTTCGTCGGTACCGAAGCACGAGGCGATTTCAGTGCCGAGGAGATCGCATTGTGCGAGGCGCTCGCACCGCACTTCGTCAATGCCTTTGAACTTCGACAGGCGCTGCAGGATGCCTGGCGGCAGGCGGGTACCCTGGCGCTGTTGCTGCTTGATGAAGACCTGCGCGTGCTCTCGGTCAACGCCGGCGGCGAACACCTGTTGCTGGCCAGCATCCTGCGGGTGCGGCGCAAGGCTGCCGTCGAGCCGGTACACCCCGCGTCACGGGCGCGCTGGAATGCGATGCTGAAGCGATTGGCGCTGCGTGGCAGTCCTGCGTGTGAGCCAGGCGGGGACATCGTCGCCCTGCACGGTACCGATGGTCTTCTGGCCGGGTTCGCCACGCTGCGTCCCTATGGCCTGTACTCACCCGGCACGGGCACGGCGCGCTTTGTCATGACGGTCAACACCCTGATGCGGCGCTCTTCCAGCGGTCTGGTGCACAGCCTGCGCGAACTGTTCGGGCTGACCCCGGCAGAATCGGCGCTGGCGGCGGCGCTGCATCAGTGTGGCGACCTGGCGGCCGCCGCAGCCGCCTGCGGCATCGGCGTGGGCAGTGCACGCACCCGATTGCAGAGCATCTTCGAAAAAACCTGCCTGCACCGTCAGCTGGACCTGGTCCGGATGCTGGATACCCTCAGCGGGATGCTCGCCGCAGAGCCAGCCCGGCAGAGCCGCTGAATGCCGGAGGGTGTTAAAGCAGGGGAATATCTTCTTCCCTGCTCGGGAACCTGAAGGCCTCGCGCTTCCTGCGGATGTGTTCGGGCATTGGCGGGCGAGGGATGTTGCGGTCAGCCAGCCACTGCTGACACTTCTTCTGCCAGGGCAGGTTGGCGGGCGTGGTGATCTCCCAGTAGATGTCCTCGACCATCTTCTGTCGACCGGGTTGGCTTGACCCTTTCGGCCTTGCAATCGCGGGATCAGCACCATGTTCCAGCAGCCAGTATGCGTAGTCGAAACCGCCTCGCGTGGTGTACCAGCTCAATACCGTGTCATCGCCCAGGTCCAGACTTGATTCATTGATGTTGGCCCCGTTCTCAATCAGTACCTGGATGTTCTTCCACTGATTCCCGCTGAGGAATGCCTGAAGGAGTAGCGTCTCGTTTGCCGAGTTTCGTGTATTTGGATCTCCGCCGTGCTTCAGGAGCAGCTCCAGGAAGCGAGGGTCGTCCATCTTTGCCGCGTAGACCATCGCATTGTTGTAACCAAGCCTGCGTCCATCCACGGTCTTGTATGCGCGTGCATTCGGATCTGCGCCGTTTTCCAAGAGGGCGCGCAACCCATCGAGATTCTTCGCCCGGAGTGGCCAGGCAACAAGAGGAATTCCGGCGTCGCGCGCGAACGCCTTGTCGGGATCGACGCCTTCGTCCTTGACCAGGCGGCGAATTGCGTCGGCATCACCATTCTCGGTGGCGATGGCGAGCTCAAGACTCTTGCCGTCGAAGTAGTTTTCGGCGCCGTGGCTCGATGAGGCCGCGCATCCGCTTGCCATGAGCAGCGCAGCACACATTGATACGAAGAAGATCTTCTTCATACTTTCAAAAACATGAATGGGCATGTCAACTCCGCAAGCGCCGCTTGATGCGTGACATTAGCAAACGGATCTGATAATCGATAACTGTCGGGTTGTTTCTGCCCACGGTGTGAACGGAGTGTGTCATGACGGATCACGACATCGAGGCGCGTGTACGCGCAGTCCAGAAGGAGCGCGAACTCGTAGACCAACTGCGAGCAAGTGGCAACGACAAGCAGGCCGACCGTCTGCAGGAGACGTACCACGCGCGGGAAATGTCCGGGCTTGCCTCCGACGTGTACCAGTCAGCCCGGCATTCCGGTGAGCCACCGGCGGGATGGACCCGTGCAAGCACTGATCCGGCTGCATTGCGCGCAGCGGGGATCGATCTTACGGACGACGCCATCCGGGAGATGCTGCAGCCGCCTGAGTCGGGTTTCCGCGCCGAGATCTACATCCCCGACAAGCGCGTCTTCGGTGATGATGCGAAACCTGTCGTGGTCTATAAGGGATCCATGGGTGAGATTCTTGACCCGCTGGCGCCCAACGGAATACGCGAATCCGGTGGTGAGGATTTCCTCAACAACGGCCAGCAGGGCATCGGCATGCGCAGCGATTACTACGATCGCGCCATGCGTCTTGCCTCGATCGTCAATCAGGAACGCCCCGGCGGATTCGAAATAGCCGGCCACTCTCTCGGTGGCGGCATGGCCTCCGCAGCTTCCGCCGTCACCGGCGCACGCGCCACCACCTTCAATGCCGCTGGCCTGCATCCGGCAACCCCGTCGCGCTACGCCAAGGACAACGGCCTGCCGACCTTCGATACGCAACAGACGGTGCACACCTACCAGACCACCGGTGAAGTGCTGAACGATGTGCAGAACGGCATGCACCGGCTCAGCGAGCAGCAGCGCCGCGGCTACGGCTTGCTGGCGAACGAGCTGGGCATGGTGCTGAAGGACCCGGTCATGCAGAAGGTCGTCGGCGAGCAGCTGCGCGAGATGCTGCCGCCGGGCGCGCAGACCTCTGCAGCACAGTTCATCGAACAGCTCGCGACGCAACCGGGTCAGCAGGCGCTGCGCGATATTCCGCTTGCGGCAGGGCGCCTCGAGCTGCTGCTCGAGGCCAAGACGCGCGATGCGCAGGGCGTGCTGGTTGACCGTCCGCATACCGCGGCACCCAGCCAGGTGGCGGAGCTCGCCGGCCCGATATCCACCGTGCTGCATTCCACAGCCGCCGGCATGCACATCGGCCGTCGGGCGGGTGAGCAGGTCGAGAAGGCAGGCGCCGCCGTAGCCCATGTACTGGACAGAACCGGCGATGGCGTCGAGCACGTGCTGAAAACCGAAGGCATGGCCATCGGTCAGGTGGTGAACATGGGCTCGGTCAATCTGCAGGTGAGCACGCGCGCGGCCAGCACGGTTATCGCTTCGGGGCGCGAACTGACCGGCAGCATCGAAGCCACCGCACACCGGGTGCACTCGCAGGCCGGTGCCGGTGGCCTGTCGGCACTGTCGTGGGTGGCTGGCCACATCGGCATGGACAAGGTGGCCGACAAGCTGACCCGGCAGGCCGAGGCCGTTCGCGACCAGGGTGAGCAACATGCGCAGCACGCGAAAACACAGGCCCATGCCGACGCCGCGGGCGTCCGCGCGACGGGCGAGCGCGTGGCCGCCGCCATCAACCACGATGGGCAATGGGTGGCGGGCAAGCTGCAGAACGGGTTTGCCACTGCGGGCGCGCACGTGGATCGCGGCTATGACTTCATGGCGTCCCACGTGAAAGGCATTACGGCCACGGCGCCGGTCACGCTGGCCACCGTGGGCGGTGCAACCGCGGGCATCGGGACAGCGGCCGCGACGCACCTGCCCAGCGGCAATTTGCCGCAGGACGTCGTAAGACTGCACAACCTGGATCAGTCCGCACGCGTGGTTCGCGGCATCGGGGCGGCTTTCAGCGAGGCGACGGCCCGCCATGGCATGGACCCGACCGTCATTCCCAGCCTGGACGCCGCGCTGATCAAGCAGGAAGCCGCCGCGCGCACGCTGATCGAGCAGCAGCCGAGCATCGCGCCTGGCGCTGATGGCCGGCAGGCCGGCCGCACCACGGAGCCCGGGAAACCGGCAATCGGCATCGATCATCCTGCCCACGCCGGCAACCCCCTGTTCCTCGGCGCCCAAGCCGGCGTCCATGCCCTGGACCGCGCCCACAACCGGGTGCCCGACCTGCAGAGCGACCAGCTGGCCGGCGCGCTGGCGGCCCAGGCCAAGCGTGAAGGGCTGGAGACCATCTCCCACGTGGTCCTCAGTGACGACCGCGCACGCGCCTTTGCCGTCGATACCGTCGACCTCAACGCCCCGCAGCGCCGCCATGCCCATGTCGAGGTGGCCCAGGGCATGGCCCAGCCGCTGGCCGTGAGCACCGCCCAGGTCGACGCCCTCAACGCCGGCCGCGCCGCCGCCCTGGACGCCGGGTTGGCCCAGCAGCAGGTGCAGGAGTCGCAGGAGCAGGCGCGACGCATGGGGTAGCGAGGGCGGGGTTTCCCTCCCGGCGAAGCTGCGTTACAGTCATTGGGTGTCCAGCCTGACGACCCCGCATACCCTTTCTTCCGCACGCCGTTGGTGGCGATGGTGGCCCGTTGCCGTCGTCCGCCCCCATAACGCTGTGTCCCGGAAGGAAAGTCGTCTTGAATTCGCTCGCTCAGTTTCAGCAGCAGGCCGCTGAAGGCCACACCCATATCCCCGTCGTCCGTGAAGTGCTGTCCGACCTGGACACGCCGCTTTCGGTCTATCTGAAGCTCGCCGACGGCCCCAATACCTACCTGTTTGAATCCGTCGAAGGCGGCGAGCGCTTTGGTCGTTACTCGATCATCGGCCTGCCGGCACGTCGCGTGTACGCCTTCCACGGCCACACCCTGACCGTGCGTGAAGACGGCCAGGTGGTGGAAACCCGCGAAGTGGCCGATCCCTTCGCCGAGGTCGAGGCGCTGCGCAGCGCCCACTCGGTGCCGAAGCTGGACGGCCTGCCAGGCTTCACCGGTGGCCTGGTCGGCTGGTTCGGCTTCGAGTGCATCGGCTACATCGAACCGCGCCTGGCTCCGCCGGCCGGCCGCGACGAGCTGGGCACGCCGGACATCCTGCTGCTGGATTCCAACGAACTGGCGGTGTTCGACAACCTCAAGGGTCGCCTGTACCTGATCGTGCATGCCGACCCGCGGGTCGAGGGTGCGTTCGACCAGGCCCAGGCCCGCCTGGATGCCCTGACCGCCAAGCTGCGTGCGCCGGGTGCGGGCTATCCCGCGCCGCTGACCAGCGACGTGCTGGACGAATCCGATTTCATCTCCGGCTTCACCCGCGAAGGTTTCGTCGATGCGGTCCAGCGCAGCAAGGAATACATCCGCGCCGGCGACATCTTCCAGGTGGTGCTGAGCCAGCGCCTGAGCGTGCCGTTCAAGGCGCGCCCGGTGGATGTGTACCGCGCGCTGCGTGCACTGAACCCGTCGCCGTACATGTATTTCCTCGATGTCGGCGACCTGCAGGTGGTCGGTTCGTCGCCGGAAATCCTGGTGCGCCTGCAGGATGGTGAAGTGACCGTGCGTCCGATCGCCGGCACCCGCCCGCGTGGCGCTACGCCGGAGCTTGACCAGGCGCTGGAAGCCGAGCTGCTGGCCGACCCCAAGGAACGCGCCGAGCACCTGATGCTGATCGACCTCGGCCGCAACGATGCCGGCCGCGTGTCCAAGGCCGGCACCGTGGAAGTGGGCGAGCAGTTCGTGATCGAGCGCTACAGCCACGTCATGCACATCGTCAGCGAAGTGACCGGGCAGCTGCAACCGGGCCTGAGCTACGCCGACGTCCTGCGCGCCACGTTCCCGGCCGGTACGGTCAGCGGTGCGCCGAAGATCCGCGCGCTGGAAGTGATCCGCGAGCTGGAGCCGATCAAGCGGAATGTCTACGCCGGCAGCATCGGCTACATCGGCTGGCACGGCGATGCCGATACCGCCATCGCCATCCGCACCGCCGTCATCAAGGATGGCCGCCTGTACGTGCAGGCCGGCGCCGGCATCGTCTACGACTCGGACCCGGACAAGGAATGGGACGAGACGATGAACAAGGGCCGCGCGCTGTTCCGTGCCGTTGCCCAGGCCGCCAAGGGCCTGTAAGCCTTCCCGTGCCGTGGCCCGCGCCGCGGCACCTTCCGCTGTTCCCGTTCAAGACAAGGAGTACCGCATGAAGCTGCTGAGCGCATTGCTGTGGTCGTCGCTGCTGGCCACGATGGCCCCGTCTGCATGGGCGCAGGCCAACACCCTTCCCTCGCAGCCGCATCTGCTGGTGAAGGGGCAGGGCACCCGCACGGTGATGCCGGACCGCTTCTCGGTCGATCTGCTGGTGAAGTCCACCGACGCCCAGGTCGAGAGTGCCCGCGCCCGCGTCCAGAACAACGTGCAAGCCGTGCTGGCTGCATTCAAGGGAAATCATGCGGTGTCCGGCAGCGTACGGGCCGACAACCTGGCGATCCGGCCGGAGCACCGCTATGCGGGTGGCAAGCAGGAGTACGTGGGGACCCAGGTCAGCCGCCAGGTGAAGGGCAGTTTTGCCAGTACGGCGGACCTGCAGGGCTTCCTGCGCGCTGTCAATGCGAGCGATGAACTGCAGATCAGTGGCATGCGGCCTGGCTATGCGGACGAACGCGCCCTGCGCGCACAGTTGAAGGGCGAAGCTGCCGCGCAGACGCGGGAGTCCGCGCGCAATCTGGCGAGCGCCTACGGCACGCGCATCACCGGTCTTTACAGCATCTCCGACGTCGCGCCGAACTTCGCCTACGGCGTGCAGGCAGGCAGCTGGCCCGACGGTGATGCCTCGGTCGTGGCGCCTGCCCCGCCGTCCCCGCAGGCACCCGTGGAGGGCGTCCCTGCACCACGGTCCATCGAGTCGGTCGAAGCCGGCCCCATCACCTACACCGAAAACGTGTACGCCATTTTCCTGATAAGCGACGGAACCTGACCATGTTGTGGATGATCGACAACTACGACAGCTTCACCTACAACCTCGTGCAGTACCTGCAGACGCTGGGCGCCGAGGTCAAGGTGGTGCGCAACGATGCGATGAGCGTGGACGAGATCGCCGCGCAGAAACCCGAGCGCATCGTCATCTCGCCCGGCCCGTGCACGCCCAACGAAGCGGGCGTGTCGCTGGAGCTGATCCAGCGCCTCGGCCCGACCACGCCCATCCTCGGCGTCTGCCTGGGCCACCAGGGCATCGGCCAGGTCTACGGCGGCACGGTCATCCGCGCCGGCAACATCATGCACGGCAAGACCTCGCCCATCCGCCATGAAGGCAAGGGCGTGTTCGCCGGCCTGCCGGACCGTTACCAGGCCACCCGCTACCACTCGCTGGTGGTGGACAAGCACAGCCTGCCCGACGCGCTGGAAGTGACCGCCTGGACCGAGAACGAGGACGGCTCGATCGAAGAAATCATGGGCCTGCGCCATCGCCAGTTCCCGGTGGAAGGCGTGCAGTTCCACCCCGAATCCATCCTCACCGAACACGGCCACGCCCTGCTGCGCAATTTCCTGCAGCGCCCGGCGGCCTGATCCAAGGAGCATTCCCATGAGCTTCTCCCCCCAGGAAGCCCTGCAACGCACCATCGAACACCGCGAAATCTTCTTCGACGAAATGGTCGACCTGATGCGGCAGATCATGCGCGGCGACGTCTCGCCGATGATGACCGCCGCCATCCTCACCGGCCTGCGGGTGAAGAAGGAAACCATCGACGAGATCGCTGCGGCGGCCACGGTCATGCGCGAATTCGCGCTGGCGGTGCCGGTGGCCGATACCACCCACCTGGTCGACATCGTCGGCACCGGTGGCGATGGCTCGCACACCTTCAACATTTCCACCTGCGCGATGTTCGTCGCCGCCGCCGCCGGTGCGCGCGTGGCCAAGCATGGCAACCGCAGCGTGTCGTCCAAGTCCGGCAGCGCCGATGCAGTGGAAGCGCTGGGCGCGGCCATCGAGCTGCAGCCGGCACAGGTGGCAGCCGCGATCGAGCAGACCGGCATCGGCTTCATGTTCGCGCCGATCCACCATCCCTCGATGAAGGTCGTCGCGCCGGTCCGCCGCGAGATGGGCGTGCGCACCATCTTCAACATCCTTGGCCCGCTGACCAACCCGGCCAGCGCACCGTCGGTGCTGATGGGCGTGTTCCACCCCGATCTGGTGGGCATCCAGGCGCGCGTGCTGCGCGAACTGGGCACCGAACGCGCGATGGTGGTCTGGGGCCGCGACAACATGGATGAGATCTCGCTGGGCGCCGGCACCCTGGTGGGCGAGCTGCGCGACGGCAAGGTGCGCGAGTACGAGATCCATCCGGAAGACTTCGGCATCGCCATGTCGGCCAGCCGCAACCTGCGCGTGGACAGCCCGGAGCAGTCCATCCAGATGCTGCGCGCGGTGCTGGACAACACCCCGGGCCCGGCGCTGGACATCGTCGCCCTGAACGCCGGTGCGGCCCTGTACGTGGCCGGCGTGGCCAGCGACATCGGCGACGGCCTGGCCCGCGCCCGCGCCGCCATCGCCAACGGCAGCGCCCGCCAGCGCCTGCAGCAGTACGTTGATACCACCCGCGCGCTGGTTGCCTGAGCGCGCGGTTCAGCCTGACCCACCCGATGGCCGATAATGGCCGTCCTCACCGCCCCCGCATTGAACCGACGACGATGAGCGACATCCTGCAGACGATCCTGGCCCGCAAGGCCGAAGAAGTGGCCCAGCGCCGCGCCCAGCGCCCGCTGGAGGCGCTGCAGGCCGCCCTGGCCAGTGCCCCGCCGGTCCGTGGCTTCGTGCGCGCCCTGCAGGCGGCCGTGGCCAACGGCGACCCGGCGGTCATCGCCGAGGTGAAGAAGG
The DNA here is from genome assembly GCF_056759115.1 of Stenotrophomonas sp. STEN087. Taxonomy (NCBI): domain Bacteria; kingdom Pseudomonadati; phylum Pseudomonadota; class Gammaproteobacteria; order Lysobacterales; family Lysobacteraceae; genus Stenotrophomonas; species Stenotrophomonas sp. STEN087. The sequence continues at coordinate 63,112 of NZ_JBRRCR010000013.1, forward strand.
CCAGCCCGTCCAAGGGCGTCATCCGCCCGGACTTCCGCCCGGCCGACATCGCCGTCAGCTACGAGTTCGGTGGCGCCAGCTGCCTGTCGGTGCTGACCGACGTCGATTTCTTCCAGGGCGCCGATGCCTACCTGCAGCAGGCCCGCGAGGCCTGCACGCTGCCGGTGCTGCGCAAGGACTTCGTGATCGACGCCTACCAGGTGTATGAGGCGCGCGTGCTGGGCGCCGACTGCATCCTGCTGATCGTCGCCGCGCTGGACGACACCCAGCTGGCCACCCTGTCCGAACTGGCCCTGTCGCTGGGCATGGACGTGCTGGTGGAAGTGCATGACATCGACGAACTGGAACGCGCGCTGCAGGTGCCGGCGCCGATGATCGGCATCAACAACCGCAACCTGCGCACCTTCGAGGTCTCGCTGCAGACCACGCTGGACATGCAGAAGGCGGTGCCGCGCGACCGCCTGCTGGTGACCGAGAGCGGCATCCTCGGCCCGCAGGACGTGGCCCTGATGCGCGACGCCGGCATCCATGCCTTCCTGGTCGGCGAGGCCTTCATGCGCGTGGAAGAGCCGGGCGAGGGTCTGCGTCAGCTATTCTTCGCGGCATGACAACGCACTATCCAACGCCGCGCGAGGATGCGCCGCTGGTGGTCTTCGACTTCGACCACACCCTCTACGACGGCGATTCGGGCACCCACCTGTTCGCCTCGCTGATCAAGCGCAATCCCCTGCGCATGCTGGCCGCGCTGCTGGTGACGCCGATCGCCGGGCCGATGGTGGCGATGCTGCCGACCCGTCGCGCCGGCATTTCGGTCTATGTGTGGATCGGCAGCTTCGGCCTGCACCGGGCGCGTGACTTCAACAAGGTCATCGACGCCTACGTGCTGCGCAACGAGGCGCAGATGCGCGCCAAGCTGCTGCCGCAGGCGCTGGAGGTGTTCGCCGCGCACCGTGCCAAGGGCGACCGCGTGGTGGTCGCCACCGGCGCACCGCCGGAGCTGGCCCGCGCCATCCTTGGCTTCGTGGCCCACCAGGACGTGCCGGTGATCGGCACCGAGGTCGGCCCGCGCCTGGGCGGGGTCGGCCCGACCCGGCACTGCCACAACGAAGAAAAGATGCGCATGCTGCGCGAGCGCGGCTATGGGCAGATCGACATCGCCTATTCCGACAGCACCGCCGACCTGCCGCTGCTGCTGGCGGCCAAGGCCCCGGTGGTGGTGAACCCGAAGCCGGGCAAGGTCGCGTTCTTCCGCAGCGTGCTGCCGGCCGGCACCCGCATCCTCAACTGGGGCTGCGTGGACCGCGGCGGCGAGAAGGCCTAGTCCGGGCGGGGTCAGAGCCCCTTTGGGGATCTGACCCCATCAGAAGGCGTATCAGGGGTCGGACCCCCGAAGGGGCTCTGACCCCATCGCACGCGCGGCAAGCGCTCAGCGCCCCAGGTACCCGGTGAGCGCATGGCCGATCTGGAACAGGCTGATGCCCAGCACCAGCACGCCCACTGCGATCAGCACCCAGCGCTCCTTCAGCCGCTTCACCAGCAGCGCCGCCACCGGCGCGGCCATCATGCCGCCGATCAGCAGGCCGGCCACGATCTGCAGGTGATGCAGGCCCATCGACATCAGGAAGGTGGCCGACACCGTCAGCGTGACCACGAACTCGGACGCGTTCACCGTGCCGATGGTGGTGCGTGCCTGGCCGCCCCGGGCGAGCAGGGTGGAGGTCGCCACCGGGCCCCAGCCACCGCCGCCGCTGGCGTCGAGGAAGCCGGCCACGAAGCCCAGCACCGGCACCCGCTTGACCTCGCCCTTGGGCATCAGCCGGCCGGCCGCACGGGCCAGGATGATGATGGCCAGTACCAGCAGGTAGAGGTAGATGAGCGGGCGTATGACTTCGCCCGGCAGTTGGGTCAGCCCGTAGGCGCCCACCGCACCGCCCACCGCGCCGGGAATGGCGAGGCGGAAGAACAGGCGTTTATCGACATTGCCGGCGACCAGATGCGACACGCCCGAGGCGCCGGTGGTGAACACTTCGGCGGTGTGGATGGCCGCACTGGCCTGCGCCGGCGGGATGCCCATCGCCAGCATCACTGAGGAGGACACCAGGCCGAAGGCCATGCCCAGCGCGCCGTCGACCAGCTGTGCGCCGAGGCCGATGAGGATGAACCACCAGAATTCGCTGCTCAGTTCCATGCACCGAGCCTAGCGGATGCGCGTGTGCGGGGCGTGCGATGGCAGGTCGCACGTCCGTGGAGCCGCCGGGCGACGCCCGGCGGACACGCATCGATCAACGGGTGCCGTACAGCACCACGGTCTTGCCGCGGGCATGCAGCAGGCCGTCGGTCTGCAGCTTCTTCAGCACGCGGCCGGCCATTTCACGCGAGCAGCCCACCAGGCGCGCCAGTTCCTGGCGCGAGACGCGCAGCTGGCTGCCCTGCGGGTGGCTCATCGATTCCGGCTCCTGGGCCAGATCGTGCAGGGTGCGCACGATGCGGTCGGTCACGTCCAGGAACGCCAGGCGGCTGGCCTTGCGGCTGGTATCGAGCAGCCGCTTGGAGATCTGCTGGCCCAGCGCGTACAGCAGGCGCGGGGCGTCGGCCGAGAGCGGGCCCAGGAACAGCTGGTGCAGGCGCTCGTAGCTGATTTCAGCCAGTTCACAGGCGGTGCGCGTGCGCAGGATCACCTCGCGGCGGTCCGATTCCACGAACAGGCCCATCTCACCGACGAACTCGCCTGCGCCGAAATAGCCCAGCACCAGCTCGCGGTCGTCATCTTCCTCGGCCATGATCGAAACCGAGCCGCTGATGACGTAATACAGGGTCCCCGCCGGGTCTCCGGGGCGGAAGACGTCAGTCCGGGTGGGGTACCGCCGCCTGTGGCTGTGAGCCAGAAAGCGGTCGATTGTGGCGATGTCCAAGGCCAATGGGCTGCTAGCTAGGCGCACGGTTGACACGATAGGGGCGCTCCCTCTGCGCATGAACGGATTCACAGGATCGATGGCGGAGCTTAACCAGCGCTCCTGTTAAGGGCAAATAGTGTGCCAGAGTCGTGAGCTCTTCACGTTCCCCCCGGGGACACTTTGCCCCATAATTCACTCTTTCCCTTCTTACACAGGAATCGACCGCCGTGGTCAAGCCGTTGCCTCGCCTGAGGCTGCAGGGTTTCAACAACCTCACCAAGGCGCTGAGCTTCAACATCTATGACGTGTGTTACGCGCGCACCGAAGAGGAGCGTCAGCGTTACATTGAATACATCGATGAAGAGTACAACGCCGACAGGCTGACTCAAATCTTGACCGATGTCGCCGAGATCATCGGCGCGAACATCCTGAACGTGGCCCGCCAGGACTACGATCCGCAGGGTGCCTCGGTGACGATCCTGATCTCCGAAGAGCCGGTGATCGACAAGAAGCAGGCCGGCAAGGAGCTGATCTCCGATGCCGTGGTCGCGCACATGGACAAGAGCCACATCACTGTCCACACCTACCCGGAGACCCATCCGCAGGAAGGTATCGCGACGTTCCGCGCTGACATCGACGTGGCCACCTGTGGCGTCATTTCGCCGCTGAAGGCCCTGAACTACCTGATCGAGAGCCTGGAATCGGACATCGTGATCATGGACTACCGCGTCCGTGGCTTCACCCGCGATGTGAAGGGCAAGAAGCACTACATCGATCACAAGATCAACTCGATCCAGAACTTCCTGGCCAAGAACATCAAGTCGCGTTACGAGATGTTCGACGTCAATGTCTACCAGGAAAACATCTTCCACACGAAGATGCACCTGAAGGACTTCGACCTGGACCAGTACCTGTTCGAGGAAAAGGCCAAGAACCTGTCGTTCAAGGAACGCATGAAGATCGAAGCGCTGCTCAAGCGCGAGATCGAAGAGCTGTTCCACGGCCGCAACCTGTCCGAGTAAGACCCGTGTGCGATGCCCTCGGCATCGCCACCCAGGCGGGACGACCCGCCCCGTGGAACGCGCTTTTTGCGCAGTTTCCAGTTCCACGATGATGTACCGACCCACGGCCCGGTGTGAAAACACCGGGCCGTTTTGTTTTTCTTCAACAAGGTGAGGAGCCCCCACTCATGCCCTGGATCTACCTGCTGCTGGCCGGCCTGTTCGAAATCGGCTTCGCGCTCGGAATGAAGTACTCCGAAGGCTTCAGCAAGCCGCTGCCCACCGTCGCCACCGTGGTGGCGGCGCTGATCAGCCTGTTCCTGATGAGCCAGGCGATGAAGTCCATCCCGGTCGGCACGGCCTACGCCATCTGGACCGGTATCGGCGCCATGGGCGTGGCGGTGCTGGGCATCTTCCTGTTCAACGACAGCGCCTCGCCGGCGCGCCTGGCCTGCGTGGGCCTGATCGTGGCCGGCGTGATCGGCCTGAAGCTGGTCTCGCCCAATTAACCGGTAGTGGGGGGGGGCGGGGGGGGGGGGGGGGGGGGGGTGGGGCTGGGGCGCGGGGCGCGCCCCCCGGGGGGGGCCGCCGGGGGGGGCGGGGG
>NZ_JBRRCR010000014.1:0-67493 GCF_056759115.1 Stenotrophomonas sp. STEN087
GGGGGGGGGGGGGGGGGGGGGGGCCGCCCCCCCACCCCACTAGCCGCGGCGGGGGGGGGCCCGGCCCCCCCGGGCGCTCCCCCCCCCCCCCCCCCCCCCCCCCCCCCGCCCCACCTCTGACTGATCCCCGCGGCTGTTGGAACCTGCTGTTGGTGGGTGCCGACCGTTGGTCGGCACATCTGTCCGATATCGACATTCAAAATGGGGTCGGAGCGGCCAGTAGATCCACGCCATGCGTGGATGAAATCTGTCAGATATCGAAATTCATCCGGGGTCAGAGCCCGTTGCGCAGCAACGGGATCTGAACCCGTGCCCCGACAGCTCGCGAGAATCTGTCGAAGGCGGGGTGGGTCCAGTTGAGGGGGTGTGAGCGCCATGGATGGCGCGACCAAGCCCCCATGGATGGGTTCACGGCGTCCCCCTCAACCGGACCCTCCCCGGCAACCCACGGATAGCCAGCTTTGGCTGTTGCTGTCGCTTCGGCCGTTGCCGTTGCCTCTGCGGGTGCAGGGCGCAGCCCTGCCGCACTAAACTAGCCGCCGTTACCCGCAGGATTGCCCATGTTCGATATCTCCCCCCAGCTCGACTGCGCCGGCCGCATCCTGCGCCTGGACCGTGCCCGGGTCATGGGCATCGTCAACGTCACCCCGGATTCGTTCTCCGATGGTGGCGCCCACGACAGCACCGACGCCGCCGTGGCCCATGGCCTGAAGCTGGTGGAGGAGGGCGCCGACCTGCTCGATATCGGCGGCGAGTCGACCCGCCCGGGTGCCGCGCCGGTGTCGGTGGAAGAAGAACTGCAGCGCGTGCTGCCGGTGATCGAACAGCTTGCTGCGCGCACCACCGTGCCGATCAGCATCGACACCTTCAAGCCGGAGGTGATGCGCGCGTCCGTGGCGTCCGGCGCTGGCATGATCAACGACATCTTCGGCCTGCGTCAGGAAGGCGCGCTGGAGGCGGCCGCCGATACCGGGGTGCCGGTGGTGCTGATGCACATGCAGGGCGAGCCCGGCCACATGCAGGCCGACCCTCATTACGACGACGTGGTCGCCGAGGTCCACGGTTTCCTCGTGCAGCGCCTGTTTGCTGCCGAAATGGCCGGCATCGCCAAAAAGAATCTGCTGATCGACCTGGGCTTCGGCTTCGGCAAGACCACCGCGCACAACATGACCCTGCTGGCCCGTTCCGAGCGCTTCCTCGAGCTGGGCGTGCCGATGCTGGCCGGCCTGTCGCGCAAGCGCAGCCTGGGCGAGCTGACCGGCCGCGAGGTGGCGACCGAGCGCGTGGCCGCGTCGGTGGCGGCGCACCTGATCGCCGTGCAGCGCGGCGCCCGCATCGTGCGCGTGCATGACGTGGCCGCAACGGTCGATGCCCTGAAGATCTGGGAGGCCGTGGACGCGGTGCCCGCACCCCGCGTCGATGCCGCCCCGTCGATCCGCTGGCCGGACGAAGACTGATGGCTGTCGACCAGCGTCCGCTGGCGATCGCGGTGATGGGCCCGACCGCCAGTGGCAAGACCGCCACGGCGATCCGCCTGGCCCAGGAGTTGGACGGCGAGATCGTCAGCGTCGATTCGGCGCTGGTTTACCGTGGCCTGGACATCGGTTCGGCCAAGCCCGACGCCGTCGAGCGTGCGCAGGCACCGCATCACCTGCTGGATCTGCGCGATCCCTGGCAGACCTATTCGGCGGCCGAGTTCGCCGCTGATGCCGGCCGCGTGGTGGCCGACATCGTCGCCCGCGGCAAGACCCCGATCCTGGCTGGCGGCACCGGGCTGTATTTCCGTGCCCTGCTGCAGGGACTCTCGCCGATGCCCGAGGCCGACCCGGCAATGCGCGAGATGCTCAGTGCCGAGGCCGCCGAACGCGGTTGGGCCGCCCTGCATGCCGAGCTGGCGCAGGTCGACCCGGCCGCCGCCGCCCGCATCCACGCCACCGACCCGCAGCGCATCCAGCGGGCGCTGGAGGTCTACCGGCTGACCGGCACCCCGATCACTGAATGGCAGCGCCGCCCTGGTGTGGCGCCGTTGCCGGTGCGGACCCTGAAACTGATCCTCGCCCCGCGCGACCGGGCGGTGCTGCACCAGCGCATCGAGGCCCGTTTCGACGCCATGCTGGGGCAGGGCTTCCTGGACGAGGTCCGTACGCTGCGCACCCTGCCGCAGATGGCGGCCGTGCCCGCGCCGCTGGACCTGCCGGCGGTGCGCGCGGTCGGCTACCGCCAGGCCTGGGAATTCCTCGACGGGCAGGGCGACGCCGCCCGCTTCCGTGACAAGGCCATTTTCGCCACCCGGCAGCTGGCCAAGCGCCAGCTGACCTGGCTGCGTGGCGAGCTTGATGCCCGCTGGTTCGATCCCCATATCGACCACGAGCGCCTGTCCGGCGCGGTGTCGACCTTCGTCGCACGCTGAACCGCCGCCGGCCGTGTACCATCATGGGTCGGCGGGCGGCTCGGGGGCCGCGGCATCCGCCGGCAACCCAATAAGAACAATAATCAGGAGTTAGCAATGTCCAAGGGGCAATCGCTGCAGGATCCTTTCTTGAACGCACTGCGGCGCGAACGCGTGCCGGTTTCGGTGTACCTGGTCAACGGCATCAAGCTGCAGGGCACGATCGAATCGTTCGATCAGTTCGTGGTCCTGCTGCGCAACACCGTCAGCCAGATGGTCTACAAGCACGCCATTTCCACCGTGGTGCCGGCGCGTAACGTGAAGGTCGGGCCGGGTGGTGGCTACGTGCAGTCAGGTGAAACTGATGGTCAGGCGGGTGATGAAGCAGACGAGTAATTCCGGAGCGGTGAATGTTTGACCGCTCGAAAAAGGGCGAAAACGCCCTGTTGATCCAGCCCCATTTCGGCAAGCTGGAAGAAGACGTGCTGGAAGAGTTCGGTGATCTGGCCCGCTCGGCAGGGGCCAGCATCGCCGCCACCATCACCGCGCGCCTGGACCGTCCCAACCCGTCGACCCTGATCGGCAGCGGCAAGCTGGACGAGATCAAGGCCGCGGCTGACGCGACCGGCGCGGATCTGGTGCTGGTCAACCATTCGCTGAGCCCGGGCCAGGAACGCAACCTGGAACGGTTCCTGGAGCGCCGGGTGATCGACCGTACTGGCCTGATCCTGGACATCTTCGCCCAGCGTGCGCACAGCCACGAAGGCAAGCTGCAGGTCGAGCTGGCGCAGCTGCGCCACCTGGCCACGCGGCTGGTGCGCGGCTGGACCCACCTTGAGCGTCAGCGCGGCGGTTCGATCGGCCTGCGCGGCCCGGGTGAAACCCAGCTGGAAACCGACCGCCGCCTGCTGCAGAAGCGGGTGGAGCAGCTGCAGAAGCGGCTGGAAAAGGTTGAAACGCAGCGCACCCAGATGCGCCGCGCACGCCTGCGCAGCGAGCTGCCGCGCGTGGCCCTGGTTGGCTATACCAATGCCGGCAAGTCGACCCTGTTCAATGCGCTGACCGGTGCCGAGGCGTACGCCGCCGACCAGCTGTTCGCCACCCTGGACCCGACGGTGCGGCGCATCGCCGTGCCCGGCGGCAGCGTGGTGCTGGCCGATACCGTGGGCTTCGTGCGCGATCTGCCGCATGACCTGGTCGCCGCGTTCCGCTCGACCCTGTCCGAAGCGCGCGAGGCCGATTTCCTGCTGCACCTGGTCGACGCCGCCGATCCGCACCGCGAGGAGCGCATTGCCCAGGTCGACGAAGTCCTGACCGCCGTCGGTGCCGGTGACCTGCCGCAGCTGCTGGTGTTCAACAAGATCGACCGCATCGAGGGTGCCGAAGTGCGCCACGACGGCCAGGACGGCATCCCCGATCCCTCGCGCCGCGAGCGGGTCTGGATCTCGGCCCGTGACGGCGAAGGTCTGGAACTGCTGCAGAGCGTGCTGGGCAAGCGCCTGGGCCTGCAGCACGTCAGCGGCGAACTGCGTCTGCCGCCCAGCGCCGGCCGCCTGCGCGCGCGCCTGCACCAGCTGGAAGTGATCCGCAGCGAAGCGGCCGACGAAGACGGCTGGCTGCTGCAGGTCGACATCCCGATCGCCGAAGCCGAGAAGCTGGCCGCCAGCCCCGACGGCGGCCCGATCCGCGCCCTGCTGCCGGAAAAATTGCCGGAGTGGTAAACCAAGACGGGTGGGGTCAGAGCCCTTTGCTGCGCAAAGGGATCTGACCCCGTGCCGACCAACGGGCGGCACCCACCATCAGCAGCAGGTTCCGACAGATCGCGGGAAACTGTCGAAGGCGGGGTGGGTCCGGTTGAGGGGGTGTGAGCGGCATGGATGCCGCGACCAAGCCCCCATGGGTGAGGGCGATTTGCTTGCGAAGCACTGCTTCGCAATCACCCGAACGCACAGCCGCCAGCGGCTGGGCCGGACCCCGGAGGGGGGTTCACGGCGTCCCCGCAAACCCACAGTGCCACGCCATCCCACGGATAGCAGCATTTGACGTTGCCGTTGACGTTGATTGCAGCAGGTGCAGGGCTGCAAGCCCTGCTGGAACACTCCATATCGCACTCCCGGCCGATTACCGCACTCCAGCCGCCCGATAGTGCACACCCCCTCACGCCCGCCGGGCGGATGATCCGAAGGTCTGCCCCCACGGCACCCCGGAGTCCCTTCCATGTCCCACGTCAGCCCCGACGCACTCCCCCAGTACACCGCGGCGGAGAAACGCCACCGCGTGTTCGCCATCATGTCGGCCTCGTCCGGCAACCTGGTGGAATGGTTCGACTTCTACGTCTACGCCTTCTGCGCCATCTACTTCGCCGGCGCGTTCTTCCCCGCCTCCAACCCGACCGTGCAGCTGCTCAACACGGCAGGCGTGTTCGCCGCCGGCTTCCTGATGCGGCCCATCGGCGGCTGGCTGTTCGGCCGCATCGCTGATCGCCTTGGTCGCAAGAAATCGCTGCTGATCTCGGTCAGCATGATGTGCGGTGGCTCGCTGATGGTCGCCTGCCTGCCGACCTACGCCACCATCGGCGCGATGGCCCCGGTCCTGCTGCTGGTCGCGCGGCTCATCCAGGGCCTGTCGGTCGGCGGCGAGTACGGCACCACCGCCACCTACATGAGCGAGGTCGCCCTGCGTGGCCAGCGCGGCTTCTTCTCGTCTTTCCAGTACGTCACCCTCATCGGTGGCCAGCTGCTGGCGGTGCTGGTCATCGTCATCATGGAAGCGCTGCTGAGCGAGGCGGAAATCCGCGCCTGGGGCTGGCGCATCCCGTTCGTGCTCGGCGCCGTCGCCGCCGTGGTCGCGCTGCTGCTGCGCCGTACCCTGCATGAAACGCAGAGCGAGGCCGACCGCGATGACAAGGACGCCGGCAGCCTGTCCGCGCTGTTCCGTGACCACAAGGCCGCCTTCTTCACCGTGCTCGGCTATACCGCCGGCGGCTCGCTGATCTTCTACACCTTCACCACCTACATGCAGAAGTTCCTGGTCAACACGGTGCACCTGCCGATCAAGACCGCCAGCTACGTGATGACCGGCGCGCTGTTCCTCTACATGTGCATGCAGCCGCTGTTCGGCATGCTGTCCGACCGCATCGGCCGCCGCACCAGCATGATGCTGTTCGGTGCGCTGGGCGCGCTCACCACCGTGCCGATCCTGATCACCCTGCAGCACGTCAGCAGCCCGTGGGCAGCGTTCGGCTTGATCGTGCTGGCGCTGGCCATCGTCAGCTTCTACACCTCCATCTCCGGCATCGTGAAGGCGGAGATGTTCCCGCCGCAGGTGCGCGCGCTCGGCGTCGGCCTGGCGTATGCCATCGGCAACGCGATCTTCGGCGGCAGCGCCGAGTACGCCGCGCTGGGCCTGAAGAGCCTGGGCCATGAGCAGCTGTTCTTCTGGTACGTCACGGTGATGATGGTGGTGGCCTTCCTGGTCAGCCTGCGCCTGCCGCGCCAGGCCCGTTACCTGCACCATGACCACTGAGGGGAAGGGGAGGACAGCGCTGCCGATCTGCGGTACAAGATGACCGTTGCTACCTCGATCCATGCCGATGTCCTTCCCCTCCGACGCCGATCTCCATGCCCAGGCCACCGCGCTTGGGCAGCGCCTGCAGCAGGCCGCGCTGCAACTGGTCACCGCCGAAAGCTGCAGCGGTGGCTGGATCGCCAAGTGCATGACCGATATCGCCGGCTCCTCGGCGTTCTTCGACTGCGGCATGGTGGTCTACAGCTATGAAGCCAAGCAGCGCCTGCTGGGCGTGCGCGCGCAGACCCTGGAACAGTTCGGCGCGGTCAGCCGCGAGGCCGTGCTGGAAATGGTGTCCGGCGCGCTGATCAATTCCGGTGCAGGGATCGCGGTGGCGGTGACCGGCATCGCCGGGCCCGGCGGCGGCAGCCCGGACAAGCCGGTGGGCAGCGTCTGGATCGGCTGGAAGCGCCGCGGCGGCTATGCCCGCGCCGAGCTGTTCCAGTTCGACGGCGACCGCGAAGCCATACGGCGGCAGACCGTGGCAGCGGCATTGCACGGCATCGACGCCCAGCTGTGACATGCTGGCCCGGTATGGAACCGGAGTAGGCATCGATGTGGGAGACGCTGGGTACCGTCCGTGACCTGGGCCGGCTGCAGGAAATCGCGGCCGTCCTGATCCGCTACGGCTTCGGCGACGTGGTCCGGCGCATCGGCCTGGCCACCGTGCTCGAGCGCGCGGGCCGCCTGCTGCACTGGAACGAGGAAAGCCAGCAGATGCTGCGCATGACCGCACCGGTGCGCGTGCGCAGTGCCCTGCAGGATCTCGGCCCGACCTTCGTCAAGCTGGGCCAGGTGCTGGCCACCCGCGTCGACCTGCTGCCACCGGAATGGATTTCCGAGCTGTCCGAGCTGCAGAACGCGGTACCGGCGCTGCCGTACGCGGCCATCCGCGAGCAGCTGGAATCCGACCTGGGCGCGTCGCCGTCGCAGGTGTTCGCCTTCCTCGATGAAACCCCGATGGCCGCCGCCTCGCTGGCCCAGGCCCATCGCGCGCGCCTGCATGACGGCCGCGAGGTGGTGCTGAAGGTGCGCCGCCCGGGCATCCGTGACGTGGTGGAAGCCGACCTGCGCCTGCTGGCACGGCTGGCCGAGATCGTCGAAGCGCGCTTGCCCGACCTGCGCCGCTACCGCCCGGCCGAAGTGGTCCAGCAGTTCACCGTATCGCTGCGCCGCGAACTGGATTTCGCCGCCGAATGCCGCAACGCCGAGCGCATCGCCCGCAACTTCCAGGGGCGCGACGACATCCTGATTCCCGAAGTGCACTGGCAGTGGACCTGCGAGAGCCTGAACGTCCAGGATTTCGTCGACGGTATTCCCGGCCGCGATCTGGCCGGCGTCGATGCGGCCGGGCTGGACCGCCGTGAGCTGGCCCGGCGCGGTGCCGACATCGTGCTGAAGATGGTGCTGGAGGACGGCAGCTTCCACGCCGATCCGCACCCCGGCAACATCATCTACCTGCGCGACGGCCGCATTGGCGTGATCGATTTCGGCATGGTCGGTGCGCTGTCCGAAATGCGCCGCTTCCAGGTCGCACAGCTGCTGCATGGCCTGGTCGAACAGGACCCGCAGGGCGTGGCCGACGTCCTGCTGGACTGGGCCGGTGGCGTGGAAGTGGACGAGAACCGGCTGCAGCACGACATCAGCCAGTTCGTCGACCAGTACCGCGGCGTGCCGCTGAAGGACCTGCGCATCGGCCTGATGCTGGGCGACATCACCCAGCTGCTGCGCAGCTACAGCCTGACCCTGCCGGCCGACCTGGCGCTGATGATCAAGGCCTTCCTGACCCTGGAGGGCATGGGCCGCCAGCTCGACCCGGATTTCGACATGGCCAGCGCCGCCCGCCCGTTCCTGGAGCGGGTGGTGCTGCAGCGCTACGCCCCGCGTGCGCTGCTCAAGCGCGGCCGGCGCAGCCTGCTGGGCATGATCGACTTCGCAGGCGAACTGCCGCGCGACCTGCGCAAACTGGTCCAGGCCGCGCGCCGCGGACGCCTGCAGCTGAAGGTGGAAACCAGCGCGCTGCAGGGCTTCGGCGACCAGGTGAACCGCGCCGCCAACCGCCTGGTGATGGGCATTGTCACCGCCGCGCTGATCATCGGCTCGTCCATCGTCATGCACAGCGTCGGCGGCATCTCCAGCCGCTGGCTGCTGGCCCTGGGCGTCTGCGGCTTCGTCGGCGCCGGCTTCTGCGGCGTGTGGATCCTGTTCTCGATATGGAGAAGCGGTAAGCACGCGTAGGCAGGTGCACGAAGTGCGCCTGTCGCGGTTCCAAAGGAACCGCAGAATTGCGAAGCGATTCTGGTAGCGCCGGGCCATGCCCGGCGGCCCTTCCCGAAGCCCCGCGTCGCCCCGGGCACTTGCACACCCATCAGTTAGTAGTAATACTACTAACCATGGACCTGACCGACACCCAGCAGGCGATCCTGCAGTTGATCGCCGAGCGTATCGAGAGCGAAGGCGCACCGCCGTCGCAGACTGAAATCGCCCGCGCCTTCGGCTTCAAGGGCGTGCGCGCGGCCCAGTACCACCTGGAGGCCCTCGAGCAGGCCGGTGCGATCCGTCGCATCCCCGGCCAGGCCCGCGGCATCCGCCTGGTGCAGGCGCCGCCGATCGAGAAGCTGGCCGAGCCGGGCCTGCCCGACAGCGTCCTGCGCCTACCGGTGCTGGGCCGTGTCGCCGCCGGCCTGCCGATCGGCGCCGACATCGGATCGGACGACTTCGTGGTGCTGGACCGGGTGTTTTTCTCGCCGGCACCGGATTACCTGCTGAAGGTGCAGGGCGATTCGATGATCGACGAGGGCATCTTCGACGGTGACCTGATCGGCGTGCACCGCACCCGCGACGCCCACTCCGGGCAGATCGTGGTGGCTCGCATCGACGACGAGATCACCGTCAAGCTGCTGAAGATCGCCAAGGACCGCATCCGCCTGTTGCCGCGCAACCCCGACTACAAGCCGATCGAGGTCCTGCCCGACCAGGATTTCGCGATCGAGGGCCTGTACTGCGGCCTGCTGCGGCCCAACCGCTGAGCCCCTGGCAGCAGTCCTGTTCCACCAGCATTACCCCGCGGTCTTTTGTGGCGATTCTCTGGTTCCACTGAGGTTGGTACGGATGTCCGATAATTCTTTTCTGAGCGCCGGGCAGAATCTCAGCCTGTGCGATACATCCGACTTAAAGTGAACCCATGGCAAAGAAGACCCCCAAAGACAGCACCCCCAACGACATGACCTCTGCTAGGAGCAACACGATGGACGAGAACAAAAAGCGCGCATTGGCTGCTGCTCTGGGCCAGATCGAAAAGCAGTTCGGCAAGGGCTCGGTGATGCGCATGGGCGACCGCGTGGTCGAACCCGTCGAAGCCATCCCGACCGGCTCGCTGATGCTCGACATCGCACTGGGCATCGGCGGTCTGCCGAAGGGTCGTGTCGTTGAAATCTACGGTCCGGAGTCGTCGGGCAAGACCACCCTGACCCTGCAGGCCATCGCCGAATGCCAGAAGATGGGCGGCACCGCTGCCTTCATCGACGCCGAGCACGCGCTGGACCCGATCTACGCCGCCAAGCTGGGCGTGAACGTGGACGACCTGCTGCTGTCGCAGCCGGATACCGGTGAGCAGGCGCTGGAAATCGCCGACATGCTGGTCCGTTCGGGTTCGGTGGACATCCTGGTGGTCGACTCGGTCGCCGCGCTGACCCCCAAGGCCGAAATCGAAGGCGAAATGGGTGACCAGCTGCCGGGCCTGCAGGCCCGCCTGATGAGCCAGGCCCTGCGCAAGCTGACCGGCAACATCAAGCGCTCCAACACCCTGGTGGTCTTCATCAACCAGCTGCGCATGAAGATCGGCGTGATGATGCCGGGCCAGAGCCCGGAAGTGACCACCGGCGGCAACGCGCTGAAGTTCTACGCCTCGGTGCGCCTGGACATCCGCCGTATCGGCGCGATCAAGAAGGGCGACGAGATCATCGGCAACCAGACCAAGATCAAGGTCGTCAAGAACAAGCTGGCGCCCCCGTTCAAGCAGGTCATCACCGAGATCCTGTACGGCGAAGGCATCAGCCGCGAAGGCGAGCTGATCGACATGGGCGTGGAAGCCAAGCTGGTCGAGAAGGCCGGTGCCTGGTACAGCTACGGTGAAGAGCGCATCGGCCAGGGCAAGGACAACGCCCGCGGTTACCTGCGCGACAACCCGACCGTTGCCGCCAAGCTCGAAGCCGAGCTGCGCGAGAAGTTCCAGCCATCCGAAGCCGCCCGCGAGGAAGGCGACGACGACGGCGACGACGAGTAAGACTTGCTGTGGGGCAGAGCGGCGCCGTCAGTGACGTTGCCCTGTCCCGCAGGTTCGAACCGCCCACGGACGGGCAGGGTGCCAGGGACGGCGCCACCCTTGGAGTAAGCAATGTCCGATGCCGACGCCCCCACCGGCCGCAAGCGCCGGCCGCGCGAACAGACCCCCGTACAGCGAGCCCTGGGCCTGCTGGTGCGGCGTGAGCATTCGCGCAAGGAGCTGACCCGAAAGCTGACCGCCCGAGGCATCGAGGGCGAGGCGGCCGAGGCCGCCGTGGCCAAGCTGACCGAGGCCGGCTGGCAGGACGACACGCGCTTTGCGGAGAATCTCGTCCGGATGCGTGCCAACACCGGCTATGGGCCCATCCACGTCCGTGCCGAGCTCGGCACTCACGGGCTGGACAGTGCCGCCATTGCCGCTGCCATGGACACCTACGAAGGCGACTGGCAGGAAAACGCCCGCGATCTGGTCCGCCGCCGCTTCGGCGAGGACGGCCCGCAGGACCTGGCACAGCGGCGCAAGGCCGCCGATCTGCTGGCCCGGCGGGGCTTCGACGGGGACACCATCCGCCGCGCGACCCGCTTCGACCCGGATGACTGAGACTGGCGGCGCCGGGCCTGATACCCTTTAGGTTTTCGGCGGTCCGTTACGACCCTGGCCAGTGAGGCCGGCGGTTCGGGGCTGCCGGCCCGCACACTGCCAGCCCCCTCAATGAACGCACCCGCCAAATTCACGACTTCCCAGATCCGTAGCGATTTCCTTGAGTTCTTCAAGGGCAAAGGCCACACCATCGTGCCGTCGGCGCCGCTGGTGCCGGGCAATGATCCGACCCTGCTGTTCACCAACTCGGGCATGGTCCAGTTCAAGGACGTGTTCCTGGGCGCGGAAAAGCGCAGCTACGTGCGCGCGGCCGACGTCCAGCGCTGCCTGCGCGCCGGTGGCAAGCACAACGATCTCGACCAGGTCGGTTACACCGCGCGTCACCACACCTTCTTCGAAATGCTGGGCAACTGGTCCTTCGGTGATTACTTCAAGAAGGACGCCATCGCCTGGGCATGGGAACTGCTGACCCAGGTCTGGAAGCTGCCGGCCGAGCGCCTGCTGGTCACCGTCTACCAGACCGATGACGAGGCCTACGCGCTGTGGCGCGACATGGTCGGCATCCCGGAAGAGCGCATCGTGCGCATCGGCGACAACAAGGGCGCCCCGTACGCCTCGGACAACTTCTGGCAGATGGCCGACACCGGCCCCTGCGGCCCGTGCACCGAGATCTTCTACGACCACGGCGACCACATCGCCGGCGGCCCCCCGGGTTCGCCGGATGAAGACGGTGACCGCTTCATCGAGATCTGGAACCTGGTGTTCATGCAGTTCGACCGCCAGACCGACGGCACCCTGGTGCCGCTGCCGGCACCGTGCGTGGACACCGGCATGGGCCTGGAGCGCCTGGCGGCGATCCTGCAGCACGTGCACACCAACTACGAGATCGACCTGTTCCAGGCGCTGATCCGCAAGGCTTCCGAGCTGACCGGCATGGCCGACCTGGAGAACAAGTCGCTGCGCGTGATCGCCGACCATATCCGCGCCTGCTCGTTCCTGATCGTCGATGGCGTGCTGCCGTCCAACGAAGGCCGCGGCTACGTGCTGCGCCGTATCATCCGCCGCGCCCTGCGCCACGGCTGGATGCTGGGCGTGCGCCAGCCGTTCTTCAGCAAGCTGGTGCCGACCCTGGTCGAGCTGATGGGCGAGGCCTACCCGGAACTGCCGGCCCAGGCCGACACCGTGGTCCGTGCGCTGCAGGCCGAGGAAGAGCGTTTCGCTGAAACCCTCGACGCCGGCATGAAGATCTTCGAGGACGTTGCAGCCAAGGCCAGCAATGGCGTGATCCCCGGCGTCGACGCGTTCCGCCTGTACGACACCTACGGCTTCCCGCTGGACCTGACCCAGGACATCGCCCGCGAGCGCGAGCTGACCGTTGATACCGACGGCTTCGATGCGGCGATGGAGCAGCAGCGCGAGACCGCGCGTGCCGCCGGCAAGTTCGGTGGCGGCGTGACCCTGCCGGCCGAGCTGGTGGCGACCCTGACCCCGACCCTGTTCCTGGGCTACGACCGCCTGCAGGCTGACGGCCTGACCGTGCTGGCCCTGCTGAAGGACGGCCGTCCGGCGCAGTCGGCCGAGGCCGGCGACGCCGTGATCGTCATCACCAACCAGACCCCGTTCTACGCCGAATCCGGCGGCCAGGTCGGTGATACCGGCGTACTGGCGGGCAACGGCGTGCGCCTGGTGGTCAGCGACACCCAGAAGTTCGCGGGCCAGTTCCATGGCCACGTCGGCACTTTGTCCGAAGGCGGCCTGAAGGTCGGCGACGTGCTGTCCGGCCAGGTCGATGGCGAGCGCCGCGGCGCTACCATCCTCAACCACTCGGCCACCCACCTGCTGCATGCCGCCCTGCGCGAAGTGCTCGGCACCCACGTGCAGCAGAAGGGTTCGCTGGTCGCACCGGACCGCCTGCGTTTCGACTTCTCGCACTTCCAGTCGATCAGCGCCGAAGAACTGGCCGTGATCGAGCGCAAGGTCAACCAGCAGGTGCGCGCCAACAACGCCGCCGAAGTGCACAACATGGGCATGCAGGAAGCGCTGGACTTCGGCGCGATGGCCCTGTTCGGCGAGAAGTACGGCGAGAACGTGCGCGTGCTGAAGATGGGTGACTACTCCACCGAACTGTGTGGCGGTACCCACGTCAGCCGCACCGGCGACATCGGTCTGTTCAAGATCACTTCCGAAGGCGGTGTCTCGGCCGGCGTGCGTCGCATCGAGGCGGTCACCGGCCAGGGCGCCCTGGATTATGTGGCGGCCGAAGAGGCCCGCCTGGCCGAAGCAGCCGAACTGCTGGGTGGCAGCGCCGCCGACGTGGTCGAGAAGATCCGCGCCCTGGGCCTGCGCCAGAAGCAGCTCGAGCGTGAGCTGGAGGCCGTGAAGGCCAAGGTCGCCGCCGGCGCTACCGCCGATCTCTCCGGCCAGGCCGTCGAGGTTGCCGGTGTGAAGGTGCTGGCCGCCCGCCTGGAAGGCTTTGACGCCAAGGCCCTGCGTGATGCCATGGACCGCCTGAAGCAGCAGCTGGGCAACGCCGTGATCGTGCTGGCCGGCACCCAGGACGGCAAGGCCGCGCTGGTCGCGGGCGTGAACGGCAGTGCAATGGGCAAGGTCAAGGCCGGGGAACTGTTGTCCCATATCGCCAGTCAGATCGGGGGCAAGGGCGGCGGACGCCCGGACCTCGCCCAGGGTGGTGGCGAGGACGGGCCCGCCCTTGCTACCGCTCTGGCCGCGGTTGTCGAATGGGTCAGCCCCCGCCTGTGATGTGAACCCCTGCCGTCCCCCTCCTTGTAGGAGCGGGACGGCTGACGGTACCATTGCGAAATCTTTTCCCTTTGTCGTGGGGACGCTTCTTGACGGAGCGTCAAGCCGGTGGGGGATACCCTTCCACACGGTTCCATGGAGACTTACTAAAATGTTGATCTTGACTCGCCGCGTCGGCGAAACCCTGATGATCGGAGACTCGGTGAGCGTCACCGTGCTCGGCGTCAAGGGCAACCAGGTGCGCATCGGTATCACCGCGCCGAAGGACGTTGCTGTGCATCGCGAAGAGATCTACCAGCGCATCCAGCGTGGTGACGAAGCCGGCAGCACCGGAAGTGAAAATTCCGGCGAATAAAGCTTTACCTTCGCGTCTGATTAACGTTATGATTCACGCCCCGCTGAGGTGCACCGCACCAGACGCGGAGAAAACCCCGGAGCGATGCCCGAGTGGCTGAAGGGGCTCCCCTGCTAAGGGAGTATAGGGTCAAAAGCTCTATCGAGGGTTCGAATCCCTCTCGCTCCGCCAGATACAAGAAAGCGCCCGCAGATCTTCGACTTGCGGGCGTTTTTCGTTGTGCGTGATTGGTGCGGAACGGCAGTTGCCGATCAATCGTGGGACGCGGAATATTTCCGTTCGCCAGAAAGCACTGCCAGCCGAACGAGCGTGTGGTCTGCATCCTGCTGCGCGAGCCGGTTCTCCGGCGGCGGCAGTGGGCACGTTGCGAATTCGGTGTACGCGCACGGTGGGTTGTAGGCGCGATTGAAATCGAGCGCGACCGAACCATCCGCGGCGACCGCATCGGTGCGCAGGTAGCGACCGACACCATAGGTCTGCCGGCCCGTCGTCTGATCCTGGAACATCAGGTTCAGTCCTTTGGCCGGATCGCCCAATGCTTCCAGCCTCCACTGTCGACCCTCTTTTTCAAAGAGGACGTACCCAGGATTGGGCGTGTCGGTGACCTCGCCGATGACACTGGCAATGGGCAGCGTCCTGCCGGCAGGGTGTGGCACGAAGCGCGCCTGCAGCCGCCAGCCTTCGTCTGCAGGGAAGAAATCAAGACCGGAAAAGGCCTGGCGAGCCGGTGCATCGGCATGCCGGACCCGCAGCGCAAGGCGTTGGCCACGGCGGATCACACTGATTTTTCCCTTGCCGTCGTCATAGGTGAGCGTGGTGCCACCGCCAGGGCCCTCCGGCGCCAGGCGAGTGCTGCCCAGCACCGGTGTGCCTTCCGTGGTAACGGCCACGCCATCGGCAGGCTGGAAGAACACGGCGTCGCCACGCTGCTCGATCTGGCCCAGGCGAGCGGGTGCAATGGCCAGCCGGATGTCGTTGTCCTCGCTTCCCCCCACGCGTTGCGTACCGGCTTCCAGCCAGTGCAGACCGGTGAGGCTGGTCCAGCCATCCGGCTTGCCCAGGTCAGCGGCGCGCCGGCGCACCCAGTCGGCGTGTTCTTCCTGGAACGCCGACGCTGTGGGGGTTCCGGTAGCGGCCTGTGCATCCACGGGTTGCCGTGGGCTGCACGCGGTAACGCCCAGTGTCGCCGCAAGCAGGAACGCGAGGGGCAGTCTCTTCATGCGGTTCACCAGTTCTTTGAAATGCCGAGGTGGATGTAGCGCCCGTAGGTCTCGTGCAGCGCGCTCAGGTAATTGCCCGAGGCGTTGAGGGGCGGCTCTTTGTTGAACAGGTTGCGCGCTCCCACTTCCACGGCGGCGCCCTGCAGCAGCCCCGCGTGGAACTCCTTTTTCACCGACAAGGCCCAGCGCTGGGTGGAGGCGACCACGTACGGCCGGCCATCGGCGTACGCGCCGGCCCTGACACTGTCGATGTAGTCGTCGCGCAGCCGCACGGTCCAGTCCTGCAGGTTCCAGATCAAGGTGGCGCTGGCCCGCCACTCCGGCTTTGCCCCGTTGATGCCGACTTCGTTGGCCGCACCAAGGTCGGGCGCGATGATGTTCAACGCGCCGCGGGCGATCGCGGCGGCGACCTCCTGCACTTCGGCCGGCTTCTGCTGGGTGTACTCCTTCAACTGGCTGACGCTGACCAGCAGCGCGAAGCGCCCCCATGCGGTGTCCGGCAGCCGCCAGTTGAAGTTGTAATCCATGCCGGAGGCCGTCAGCGGACTGCGGTTCTGGTAGCGGTTGTAGATGTTGGTGACCACGCCGGCCGGCTCAAGCCCGGTGCCCGCGAACAGGGCGATGTCTTCTGCAGTTGCCTGCGCACGCACGACGTTGGGGTTGCTGCTGCCTTCGACGACACGCAGGTAGGCGTCGTAGAGCAGTTCCTCGCCCATGGTGCTGATCGGGTTCTCGACCTTCACCCGCCACGTGTCCACGCTCAGGCTGATCGAGCCGAAGCGTTCGGGCAGGAAGCGTGGCTCGAACACGGCGCCCCAGGAAGACTGTCGCGTCGTTTCCGGTTTGACGTCATCGCCGTAGGAGGTCACCGAGCTGACCGATGGCTTGACCGCCGAACCACTGCTGTAAGCGTTGAGGCAGGCGCTGTAGTTCGGCTGTGCACCCTTGGCGATGAGTGCATGGCAGCGGATGGCGTCGTTGTTGAAGCCGAACCCGTAGGTGGGCGGTGAATTGACCAGTTCCAGCCCCGGCGCGCGGAAGCCGCCACTGACCGAGCCGCGCAGCAGCAGGCTGTCATTGACCTTCCACGCAGCGGCCAGCTTCGGCTTGGCGACCTTGCCGGCGTCGCTGTAGTCCTCCCAGCGCGCAGCCACCTGCAGGTCCAGCGATTGCACCAGCGGCACGCCCTGCGCGGCGGACACCAGGGGGATGGCCAGTTCGACCAGCGCGGAGGTGACGTTGCGGCTGCCATGCACGTCAGGCCGCGGACTGTGGGTGAAGAAATTGCTGGGCGCTACCGTTCCGGTGTACCAGTCGGTATAGGGGTGGCTGCCATCGATGTTCCCATCGCGGTCATCGCTGCGGCTTTCGTAACGGTACTCCACGCCGGCCGCCACGCCGATGTCGCCGGCATACCACGTCAGTAGATCGGAGCGGTCGATCTTGAAATCCCACAACGCCAGCTCGCTGGTGCCTACGCGCGTCGCCTCGCCAATGAACGAGGAGGTGTCATAGGGCGTGGCATCGCCAACCCGGATGCTGGCGGGATCACCGCCCCTGAACGGATTGTAGGCACTGGCATCGGTGCGGTTCACCGCCTCGATGAAGGCATCGGTGAGTCCGCCCTGCTGCACATCGGTGCTGCGCGCGCGTGAGTACAGCAGTGCGCTCTCCCAGTTCCAGCCGCCTTCGGTCCAGCCACGCACGCCCAGCAGGACGCGCGACTGCTCGTTGTCGACCGTGACGCGGCGGATCCCCGAATCGGCGAACTGATAGTTCAGCAGTCGGATCGCATCGGCACCGCGCAGCGCTTCCGGAACCCAGTAGGCGTCGGGACGGATATGCAGCAGGAAGCCCTCGCCGCCGAAGCCGGACTCACTGCTCACCCACGACTCGGACCTGGCCCGGTAATAGGCCAGCTCGCCGAACAGCTGCAGCGAGTCGTTGATGTCGAACCGGCCGCTGGCGAACACATTGCCCTTGCGGATGGCGGGCGCCGAGGTGATGCCCGGCTCGGCGGCCGAGTCATAGTGGTAGCGGGTCGGCACCGTACCGGAGACGAGTGCGCCGGTCGCAGGATCGATGCTCCAGCTGCCGGTGCGCCTGCCATTGGCATAGGTATCGAAGTGGCCCCACGGCGTCCGCGTGCTGAAGCCGGTGCTGCCGTTCGGGTCGGGCACGCTGGTGCCATCTCCCAGCGGACGACGACCATCGGTCGCCGTGAACCAGGCGTCGGAGTTGCGCTGCGCCGTCCGCGTGGAAAATCCGTAGAGCAGCGAGATGTTGCCGCGTCCATCGGCGAAGTCGCTGCCCAGGTAGCCATCCAGCGAGACGTCCTCACGATGGCCGTCGGACACCTTGCCGTAGTCCAGGCGGACGCCGCCGCCGTTCTGCAGGTTGGCCGGCGTCACCAGGTCGACCACGCCCGCCACCGCGTCGGAGCCGTAGATGGAGGCTGCGCCGTCAAGCAGCAGGTTGATGCGTTCCAGGCCGAAGGTCGGGATGGCATTGGCGTTGTAGGTCGTATCGTCGCCGCTGTTGCTGATGGGGTGCTGGACGGTGCGCCGGCCGTTGACCAGCAGCAGTGTGTACTTCGCGCCGAGGTTGCGCAGGTTGATGGAGCCGACGTCGCCACGGGCGACATTCGAATTGCGCCCGGCGTTGGTGGTGCCTTTCTCGGTGACGGCGACGTCGCCAAACTGCGGCAGGCTGCGGAACAGCTCGTTGCCGTTGGTGGCGCCGGTCGATTCGATCTGTTCGCGGTCCACCGCCACCACCGGCAGCGCTGCCTGGGCGCCACCGCCGGCAATCTGCGAGCCGAGGACGGAGACCTTGTCGAGCAGGCGTGCATTGCCCTCATGCGCGTGCACGGCGGAGGCCTGCTTCTCCTCGGCGGCCTCTGCCGCGGGCGCAAGCAGGGTGCACAGCGCCAGGGCCAGGTGGCGGCGGCGCGCTCGCTGCGGGCGCAGGTTGTACCACGGGCGTTGCATGCTCGAATGCGAGCGCAGGACGAGCTTCATCGAATATCCCCAGAGAAATGCTGACAACCGGAGTGAAGGGGCGTCTCCCGGGCCGCTGTGGGCCGGGGAGATCGCCACCGCAAGGTCAACCCATGCAGCGCCTGCGGCTACTGCGCGGCGTCGGCGTAGGGACCGCGAACGATGCGGCCTTCGAGCTTCTGCTCGTCCTTGACCAGGTTGTAGAGCGGGCAGGTGGCCTCGACCGACTGCCGGAGGGCATCGATCTCCTGGGCCGATGCAGGCGACTCGATGCGCACGCGATAGCGGATGCCGCTGTAGCGTGCCGGCGTGGTGACGCCCTTGCCGAAGCGCGGGCTCAGTTGACCATCAACGGTCAGCTCCAGCGAGTCCAGCAACACGTTGCGGGAGGCTGCCTGCACTTCGAAGATGTGGGTCAGGCAGGTGCCGGTGACGCCCAGCAGGTGCTCCTCCACCGTGGGTGCCAGGCCGTAGCCAAGCAGCCCCGGCGCACTGTCATGCAGCTGCTGGTGGTAGCCATCCTTGCCCAGGAAAACACGGCGCAGGCCGGTGTGGGGTTCGACGTGGGCGCGGGCGACCAAGGTCTCCGGTTCCCTCGGTGCATCCTTCGCATCGCGTGGCGCCTGCCGGGCGAGTACCGCCGGACGC
Organism: Stenotrophomonas sp. STEN087; assembly: GCF_056759115.1. Taxonomy (NCBI): domain Bacteria; kingdom Pseudomonadati; phylum Pseudomonadota; class Gammaproteobacteria; order Lysobacterales; family Lysobacteraceae; genus Stenotrophomonas; species Stenotrophomonas sp. STEN087. The sequence continues at coordinate 18,824 of NZ_JBRRCR010000014.1, forward strand.
TTCTCCTCGGTGATGAAATCGCGCAGGCCGGGGGGCAGCTTCGGATCGCGCGTGGAAGAGCTGTGGACGTAGTCCACGTCGGCGTGGCTGACCTGCTGTGGTCGCGTCACTAGGTCGATCGCCGAGGAATTCTCGTGCACCGCGCGCTTCAGCGCCTGCAGCTGTGCATCGGTTGCCGGCGAATCGATGTAGACGACGTAGGAGAGGTTGTTGGGATAGGCCAGGCTCGCGCTCTTGCGCTCCGGAATGCTGGTGAACACCACATCCAGCGCATCCAGCGGAATGTCCTGCACCGCCGCCTGCACGACGTACTCGTCAGCCACCGAGCTGGCGAGCGTGCCGACCAGCGAGTCCCAGGAGCCTGCACCCAGGTTGTAGCCGGCGTAGTCCCGGCCGCTGTCACTGATGTACTGGAACTCGCCGGTTGGCCCGATGCGCAGGCGCCTGACACCCGAGCGGCTCTCGGCAGTCACCTTGGCATGGATGGTGGTCGGGACTGCAGGCTGCGCTGACTGCGCCTGGATGGCCGCGCGCTTGGCAGCGACATAGGCGCGCAGCGGAGAGACCGCAACTTCAGCGGTAACCGCGCCGGGCGCGGAGAGCAACAGCAGGGAGGACAGCGCGGCGGCGCCGATGAACGTCAACGCGGTCCGGGGGCGGGCGAGGGACATGGAAGGAATGGGCTCCGAGGGCGAACATGAACGAGTGCCCACTGTTTCACGTCGGATCGCCCCGGCTAAATAACGCTTGGCCATTCCCATATACGCGCCCGCGCCAGCCACCCAACGTCATCGACGCTGGGCCGCTGTCTCGCCGATCAAAAACCGGTACTAGTAAATGCGGCGGGGCTCCGGAACCGGTGCCGGTGCCGGTGCACCGGGGTGCCACGGCCGCTCGATCACCTGCGACGGCTGCTCGCGCCACATCACCGCCAGCGTGCAGTCGTTGGCGCGTTCCCGGCACATCTTTTCTGCCTTGCGCTGCGCGGCTTCCGGACTGGCCGCGGCCAGGGCGAAGCCCATGGACACCGTTCCGGTGAAGATGGCCGAGTAGCCCTCTCCGGTGGCGACGGCCGACTGCCCGCAGTTGCGGGAGCGGGCGGCACAGTACTTCACCGCGTTCTGCATCGAGGTGCTCACCGTCGCCTGGTTCATCGAGTAGCCGTAGGCGCCATCTGCATCGTAGGCAATGGCCGAGGCCGCGCCTGCAGTGGACGAAACGCCCAACAGCAGCGCACAGGAAATTGCATGCATCCAGTTCATTGAATCCTCCTTTTCGTCGATGGTTGACCGAAGGGGTAACGGTAATCAAGCCTGTCGTGCGCGGAATCGCGCCCGCGGTTCACGTTCCGCAGGCGCTGGGGTGCCGGCTCTGGTTCAGAGCCGCACGGTCACGCCCACCTGGAAGCCACGCCCCGGCAGTGGCGCGATGTATTTCAGTGGCGAGTTGTGCGGGCGCGCCTCTTCGTTGAGCAGGTTGCTGCCGTTGATGAAGACCTCCATCCCGGCCACGGCGGTCGTGTGCAGGGGAATCTCCCGGCTCAGCTGCAGGTCGACCAGGGTGAACGCATCCAGTGGTACTTCTTCGCTGACGTTGCGGCCCAGGTACTTCTGCGTGTCGTAGTAGGTGCTCGACAGCTGCGCCTTCCAGCCCTCGCGCTGCCATTGCACGGTGGCGCCGTAACGGTTGGTCGGCATGTTGGGCAGGTATTCGCCATCGTTATGGGCGCGCAGCGAATCGGGGTGGTCGGCCTTGTTCTTCACCAGGTCGGCAAAGGCCGATACCTCCAGGCTGCCGAAGCGACCGAGCATCAGTGACTGCGAGGCATCGACCTCGAAACCCTTCACCGTCGTATCGGTCTGCTTCCAGTACTTCAGCGGCAGGCGGTTGGCGGTCTGCAGGCCGGAGTAGCCCAGGTACAGGTAGTTTTCGTAACGCATGCGGTAAGCGGTGGCCGACAGCTGGAAGCCGGCCAGGTGGAACAGGCCGGTCAGCTCGAGGTTCTTCGCACGTTCCGGGTCCAGGTTCTGGTTGCCTTCCTCCTGGGTCATCACCGAATAATGCGCATTGCTGGCGTAGAGCTCATTGATCTCCGGTGCGCGCTGCGAGGAGGAGTAACGCACCTTGGCGGTGAACAGCGGGCCGAGTTCAACGTAGGCGCCGATGCTGTAGCTGTTGAGCCTGAAGTCGCGGTCCTGCAGCGTGGTGTTGGCGGAATTGCGCGCCGTCTTGAAGCTGCTCGGCCGCAATGTGTGGTCTACGCGTTCGTGGCGCACGCCGGCATCGAACGAGGCCCAGTCGAAGTCCATTGTTTCCTTCAGGAACACCGCCTGGCTGCGCGTATCGACGTTGGGCAGGTAGCGCAGCGATCCGCTGCCGGTGACGTCACGCGACTGCTGGCTGAGACCGAGCAGGCCGCTCAGCGGGCCGACGCGGCGATGGGCCAGCAGCAGTTCGGCCTGGGTGCTTTCAAAGTCGTAATCGTTGGCCTTGCTGGTACCCAGGCGTTCGCCCGAGGTGTTGTCCAGCTGCGAGACGCGCAGCTCGGCACGCTCGATGCCCGGCACCGGGTCGCGCAGCAGGGCTTCCAGCGCATAGCGCTCCTGCTTGATGACCACGCCCACAGGCAGGCCGTCGGCGTAGTTGGAACCGAAGGACAGGTTCTGCATCGAGAAGCCCGGCACGCCGTATTCGCTGTCCTTGGCATCAATACTGACACCCACGTAGCCGCGGTCGAAGAACAGGGTCGAGCCGAGAGCCACCTGGGAACTGCGTGAGTAGCTGTTGCCCAGGCGGTGGTGGTAGTCCGGGGTGACGTCGTTGTTGATCCGCTTCTGCACATAGGACGGCGTGCCGGCGACGTAGTCCGGATTGACCGGATTGACGTAAGTCTGGCGCTGCCAGACCGAGGTCGGGCTGTTGGTGTAGAAGGAGAACTCGCCATCGGCCCAGTCCGGGTTCTCGGTCATGAACTGGTCGATGTAGGGTTGCGAGGCTTTGTTGTAGACCTGCTGCACCCGGGCCTCCTTCTGGCAGGCATCGGCCAGCGCCGAGTTGACCCCGCCGGCGGCCGGGAACAGCTGGCTGTTGCAGGCGGCCGCCTTGCTGTTGCCGGGAATGTCGTAGTGCGAGATGCGCTGCCGCGAGACCTGCAGGTTGGTGGAGACGTTGCGCTGGTTGTTGAAGTTCATCCGGAAGCCCTGCGCATCGGCGGCGTTGAAGCCCTTGCGCAGCACCAGTTCCATCGACTGGTCCTTGTCTTCCATCGAGCGCGGGATCAGCCCGGAGTCGACCTCGACGCTGCCGCCGATGGCGTTGCCGCCGTAGCGCACCGTGTCGGAGGACTTGTTGACGGTGACGCTGCGCACGAACAGCGGGTCGAATGGAATGTTGATGTCGCCGCTGATCGCGTTCATGCCAAGGATGGACTGGCCGTCCTGCAGGATCTGCACGCGGTTGCCGCTCAGGCTGCGGATGACCGGCGCGCCGGCGTTGGGCCCGAAGGCGCTGCTCTGCACGCCGGACACATGCTCGAGCAGGCCGCCGAGTGTGCGGATCTGGGCCTGCGGGTTGTCGACGGTGACCCGGCTGTCGATGCGTGAGGGCTGGCTGGCTTCCACCTGCAGGGTGGGAAGGGTGGGCGCGTCCGCCGCCCTGGCGGAATGGAGGGCGACGGACTGAAGGGCGAGGGGGATGGCTGCAGCTAGCAGGTGGCGACGCATGACACGCTCCGTAAAAATGGCGTGAAATGTTATAACGTAACTATTCGTAACGACAAACGATTTCTTCGCCGTATCATCGAAGCCATCATCGATGGCGACCGGCCCTGTCTTGGATTCCCTGCAGCACTTCCATCCCGCCACCCGTGACTGGTTCCGTTCCGCGTTCGCCGCATCGACGCCGGTGCAGGACCAGGCGTGGGCGTCGATCGCCGCGGGCCAGCACACCCTGGTGGTGGCGCCGACCGGATCGGGCAAGACGCTGGCTGCGTTCCTGCATGCGATCGACCAGGTGTTCGCCGAGCGCGATGGCGACGCACGCCGCGACCCGGCGGCCAAGCCCGTACCGCGCACGCGCGTGCTGTACCTGTCGCCGATCAAGGCATTGGGCAGCGATGTGCAGCGCAACCTGCAGGTGCCCCTGCAGGGCATCAGCGCCCGCCGCGGCGAGCGCGGCGATCCGGCGGTGGCCCTGACCGTGGCCATGCGCACCGGCGATACCAGCAGCAGTGACCGCGCACGCCTGGTGCGGCGCCCGCCGGATATCCTGATCACCACGCCAGAGTCGCTGTACCTGATGCTGACCTCGCAGGCGAGGGAGATCCTGCGCGATGTGCATACGGTGATCCTCGATGAGATCCATGCGGTGGCGGGCGGCAAGCGTGGCTCGCACCTGGCGCTGAGCCTGGAGCGGCTCGACGCGCTGCTGCAGGTGCCCGCACAACGCATCGGCCTGTCGGCAACGGTGCGCCCGGTCGAGGGTGTTGCCGCCTTCCTCGGCGGTGATCGCCCGGTGCAGGTGGTGCAGCCGCCTTCGCAGCGGCAGCTGGAACTGAAGATTGTGGTGCCGGTGGAGGACATGACCGACCTGGTCGTGCACGGTCCCGGCGAAGGACGCGGGGCCGGCACGCGCACCGGTTCGATCTGGCCGCATGTGGAAGCCAGCATTCTCGACAACGTGATGCGGCATCGCTCCACGATTGTCTTTGCCAATTCGCGTGGCGTGGCGGAACGGTTGACGGCGCGACTCAACGAGCTGCATGCCGAGCGCACGGGCGTCGAGCCTGCGGGCGAAGCGGATGCTTCGGATACAGCCGCCTACGGATCGTTCACCGGCAGCACGGTGAACCGTGTCACCACGCCGGCCTCGGTGATCGCCCGCTCGCACCACGGCTCGGTGTCCAAGGAACAGCGCGCCGCCATCGAGCAGGCGCTGAAGTCGGGTGACCTGCGCTGCGTGGTCGCCACCTCCAGTCTTGAGCTGGGCATCGACATGGGCCTGGTGGACCTGGTGATCCAGGTCGCGGCGCCGCCTTCGGTGTCCAGTGCACTGCAGCGGGTGGGCCGTGCCGGTCACCAGGTGGGCGGCATGTCACGCGGCCTGCTGTATCCGCGTACGCGCCGTGATCTGGTCGATGCCGCGGTGGTGGTCGACAGCATGCTGGATGGACGCATCGAAGCTCTCGATCCGCCGCGCAATCCGCTCGATGTGCTGGCCCAGCAGACCGTGGCGGCGGTAGCGATGGAGCCACTCGATGTCGAGGCCTGGTTCGCACGCGTGCGCCGGGCTGCGCCGTACCGCACGCTGCCGCGCAGTGCCTTCGACGCAGTGCTGGACATGCTGGCCGGCCGCTATCCGTCCGATGAGTTCGCCGGTTTCCGCCCGCGGCTTGTCTGGGACCGGAAGACCGGCACGTTGACCGCACGTCCTGGCGCCCGCCAGCTGGCGGTGACCAGCGGCGGCACCATTCCCGACCGTGGCATGTATGCCGTCGTGCTGCCCGAAGGCGAAGAACAGGCGGGATCGCGCCGTGTCGGCGAGCTGGATGAAGAGATGGTCCACGAGTCGCGGGTGAATGATGTGATCACCCTCGGCGCAACGTCCTGGCGCATCGACCAGATCACTCTTGACCAGGTCGTGGTGACGCCAGCGCCGGGGCGCTCGGCGCGGCTGCCGTTCTGGCGCGGCGAAGGCATCGGCCGCCCGGCCGAGCTGGGGCAGGCCACCGGCGCCTTCCTGGCGGAACTCGAGACCGAGCCTGACGGCGCTGCCGAGCCGTCGCCGGCATTGCTCGCCCGGCTGCGCGATCGCGGCCTGGATGAACGCGCTATCAGCAACATGCTGGCGCTCGTGGCCGAACAGCAGCAGGCCACCGGTGCTCTGCCGACCGACCTGCGCCTGGTCGTCGAGCGCTGCCGTGATGAACTCGGCGACTGGCGGGTGATGCTGCATTCGCCCTACGGCCGCCGCGTGCACGATCCCTGGGCGCTGGCGGTGGCTGCGCGCCTGCGCGAACAGGCTGGCATCGATCCGGCCGTGGTGGCCAGCGACGACGGCATCATCGTCCGCATGCCCGACCGCAGCGGTACACCGCCTGGCGCGGAACTGTTCCTGTTCGATGCGTCCCACCTGCGCCAGGTCATCAATCGCTCGGTCGCCGGTTCCGCGTTGTTCGCCGCACGTTTCCGTGAGTGTGCCTCGCGCGCGCTGCTGCTGCCGCGGCGCACGCCGGGCAAGCGCTCGCCGTTGTGGCAGCAGCGCCTGCGTGCGGGGCAGCTGCTGGAGATCGCCCGTGGCCACGATGAGTTCCCGATTCTGGTGGAGACCGCGCGCGAGTGCCTGCAGGACGTCTACGACCTTGATGCACTGGATGCGCTGATGCTGCGCGTGCAGGCCGGCCAGGTCCAGGTGGTCGAGGTGGATACGGCCGTGCCATCGCCGTTCGCGGCGAACCTGCTGTTCGGCTATGTCGCCGAGTTCATGTACGAAGCCGATGTACCGCTGGCCGAACGGCGTGCATCGGTGCTGTCGCTCGACAGTGGCCTGCTGGCGGAACTGCTCGGCGAGGTGGATCTGGGCGAACTGCTGGACGATGCCGTGGTGGCCACCGTGGAGCGCGAGCTGCAACGCCTGGATCCGGCCCGCCACGCGCGTGGCAGCGAAGGCGTGGCCGACCTGCTGCGTGAGCTGGGCCCGCTGCCGGCCGTGGAGGTCGCACAGCGCATCACCGAGCCCGCGCAGGCGGATGCGTGGCTGCAGGCGCTGCAGGCGGCGGGTCGTGCGATCCGTGTTCCCGTCGCAGGGGTCCAGCAGTGGGCGGCGGTGGAGGATGCCGTGCGCCTGCGCGATGTCCTGGGCATCATCCCGCCTGCGGACGTGGCCGAGGTATTCCTGGCCCCGGTACCGGATCCGCTGGGCGATCTGCTCGGCCGCCACGCGCGCACCCATGGGCCCTTCAGCAGTGGCAGCGTGGCCGCCCGTTTCGGTCTTGGTGTGGCGGTGGTGGATGCTGCCCTGCACGCGCTGCAGGAACAGGGCCAGCTGGTACGTGGCCGGTTCGGCCTGGATCGTCGCGCGGCAGACGAAGTCGCAGCGGCGGCTTCACCGCGTGCAGGCCATGAGTGGGTGGGCACGGAGGTGCTGCAACGGCTGCGGCTGCGCTCCTTGCAGGCCGCCCGCGAGGCGACCCGCCCGGTCCCGGTGCAGGCCTATGTCGGTCTGCTGCTGCGGGGGCAGGGCGTGCTGCCTGGGGGCGCACGCCTGCGTGACAGCGAAGGCGTGCTGCAGGTGATCGAACAACTGGCGGGGCTGCCACTGCCGGCATCGCTGTGGGAACAGCAGGTGCTGCCCGCGCGCGTACCCGGCTACATGCCTGCGCTGCTGGATGAACTGCTGGCCACCGGCACGGTGCTCTGGGTCGGCCATGGCCGGCTGGGCGACGACGATGGACTGGTGTCGTTGCACCTGCGTGAGCGTGCCGCTGAAACCCTGCCGGTCACATCGGTGCAGGTCGAAGACTCACCGATGCAGCAGGCCATCCTGCAGGTGCTGGCCGACGGCGGTGCGTTCTTCGCCCGGCAACTGGCGATGCAGGTACAGCCGCGACTGGTCGGTGCGGACACGACGGGTGAGGATTTCCAGACGGCGCTGTGGCAGCTGGCCTGGCGTGGACACATCAGCAGTGACCTGTGGGCGCCGCTGCGTGCGCTGGGCGGAGCGCGGCCTGCACGGGCGCGGCCGACGCCGGTGTCGCGCCGCCGTCGCGGCTTTGCCTTCGCTCCGCTGACGACGGACACCGCAGGACTGGAGCTGGCCAGCAGCACGGGGCCGACGCTGGCGGGACGCTGGTCGCTGCTGCCGCGCGAGCGCGCCAGTGACACCCTGCGCGCGCTGGCGCAGACCGAGGCGCTGCTGGACCGCTACACGGTGGTCACCCGTAGCGCAGCGATGAGCGAAGCCGTGGCCGGTGGATTTCCGGCACTGCGCCCGGTGCTGCGCAGCATGGAGGATGCGGGCCAGCTGCTGCGCGGTCGCTTCGTGGAAGGCATGGGCGGTGCCCAGTTCGCCCAGCGCGACGACATCGACCGCCTGCGTGCCAGCGCCGAGCAGACACGTGGACCTGACGGCTGGGTTGCGCTGTCGGCGCTGGATCCCGCCAATCCGTTCGGCAGCCTGCTGCCGTGGCCCCAGCCCATCGCCGGGCCGCGTCCGGTGCGCCGGGCCGGTGCGATGGTGGTGATCGGCGAAGGCCGCCTGCAGCTGTATCTGCCGCAGGGTGGCCGCCAGCTGACCAGCTGGATCGAAGACAAGGCAGGCGACGTGGCCACGCGTTGGGCAAACGCGGCGCAGGCGCTGGCCGTTGGCCTGCGGCGTGGCCGGCGGCTGTCCTTCACCCTGGAGCGGATCAACGACGAGCCCGTCCATCGCGGGCCCGCCGTCGATGCGCTGCGCGCGGCGGGATTCAGCAACGAGCCGCGCGGGCTGGGCTGGAACGGCTGATCAGGCCGCGGCCGGATCAGCCTTGTCCACGTCAATGCCGTAGCGGTCAATCGCGGCCTGCACCAGCGTGCGCTCGATGCGGCCGTCATCGGCCAGTGCCTTCAACGCGGCCAGCACGATGAAGTGGCGGTCCACCTCGAAGAACGTGCGCAGTGATTCGCGCGTATCGGAACGGCCGAAACCATCGGTACCCAGGGCGATGAAGCGACGGTCATCAATGAAGGGGCGGATCTGGTCGGCGACGATCTTCATGTAATCGGTGGCCACCACCACCGGGCCAGCGTGCCCTGCAAGGCACTGCTGCACGTAGGGCACGCGCGCTTCGGCGGCGGGGTGCAGCAGGTTCCAGCGCTCGGCGGCCAGACCGTCGCGACGCAGTTCGGTCAGGCTGGTGGCGCTCCACACGTCACTGGCGATGCCGAAGTCCTGCTGCAGCAGGGTGGCGGCGGCCTCCACCTCGCGCAGGATCGCGCCACTGCCCATCAGCTGCACGCGTGGCTGCGCACTGGCATCGGCCGGAGCCGGGTGCAGCAGGTACAGGCCCTTGAGGATCCCGGCCTCGGCACCCTCGGGTAGGGCCGGGTGCGGGTAGTTCTCGTTGAGCAGGGTGATGTAGTAGTAGATGTCTTCCTGGTCCACGTACATGCGGCGCAGGCCGTCGTGGATGATCACCGCCAGCTCGAAGTTGTAGGTGGGGTCGTAGGAGATGCAGCTGGGAATGACCGAGGACAGCACGTGGCTGTGGCCATCATCGTGCTGCAGGCCTTCGCCCATCAGCGTGGTGCGGCCGGAGGTAGCACCCAGCAGGAAGCCGCGCGTGCGCGCATCGGCGGCGGCCCAGGCCAGGTCGCCCACCCGCTGCAGGCCGAACATCGAGTAGAAGATGTAGAACGGGATCGTCGCCAGGCCGTGGTTGCTGTAGGCGGTGCCCGCCGCGATCCACGAGCTGATCGCACCGGATTCGTTGATGCCTTCCTGCAGGATCTGCCCGTCGGTAGCTTCCTTGTAATAGCTCAGCTGGCCGGCATCCTGCGGGGTGTACAGCTGGCCCAGGTAGGAGTGGATGCCGATCTGGCGGAACAGGCCTTCCATGCCGAAGGTACGTGATTCATCGGGCACGATCGGAATGGTCAGCCTGCCCAGCTCCGGGTCCTTCAACAGCGTGGTGAGGATGCGCACGAAGCCCATGGTGGTGGACTGGCCACGGTCGCCGCTGCCCTGCAGCTGCGTGCCGAACGTTGACAGCGGCGGCACCGGCAGCGGCTCCACATGGGTACGCCGCGCCGGCAGCTGCCCGCCCTGTGCGCGGCGGCGTTCGGCGAAGTACGTTGCTTCGGCGCTGCCCGGCTGCGGGCGCAGGTAGGGCATCTGTTCCAGCTGTTCGTCGCTGACCGGCAGGTCGAAGCGGTCGCGGAAAGCGCGCACTGCATCGGCGCTCATCTTCTTCAGCTGGTGGTTGATGTTCTGGCCTTCGCCGGCCTCGCCCATGCCGAAGCCCTTTACCGTCTTGGCCAGCACCACCGTCGGCCGGCCGGTAGTCTGCATGGCCTGCAGGTAGGCCGCGTGCACCTTCTGCGGATCGTGGCCACCGCGTGCCAGCGCCCAGATCTGTTCGTCACTCATGTGCGCCACGCGGGCCAGCAGTTCCGGGTGGCCACCGAAGAAATGCTCGCGCACGTAGGCACCGTTCTGCGACTTGAACGTCTGGTAGTCGCCGTCCACGCATTCCATCATGCGCTGGCGCAGCAGGCCGTCGTGGTCGGCGGCCAGCAGCTCATCCCAGCCACCGCCCCAGATCACCTTGATGACATTCCAGCCCGCGGCACGGAAGGTGCCTTCCAGCTCCTGGATGACCTTGGCATTGCCACGCACCGGCCCGTCGAGGCGCTGCAGGTTGCAGTTGACCACGAACACCAGGTTGTCCAGGCGCTCGCGCCCGGCCAGGGAGATGGCGGCCAGCGACTCAGGCTGGTCCATCTCGCCATCACCAAGGAAGGCCCAGACCTTGCGGCCCTGGTGCGGCTTGAGCCCGCGGTATTCCAGGTAGCGCATGTAGCGCGCCTGGTAGGCGGCGGTGAGCGGGCCCAGGCCCATCGACACCGTGGGGAACTGCCAGAACTCGGGCATCAACCGCGGGTGTGGGTACGAGGACAGGCCTTCGCGCCCGGCTTCGCGGCGGAAGTTGTCCATCTGCTGATCGTCCAGGCGGCCTTCCAGGTAGGCGCGGCCGTAGATGCCGGGGGCGGAGTGGCCCTGGATGTAGATCATGTCGCCGTCAAAGGTCTCGGTGCGGCCACGGAAGAAATGATCGAAGCCCACGTCGTACAGCACTGCCGCCGACTGGTAGGTGGCGATGTGGCCGCCGACGTTGGAGTGCTTGCCAGCACGCAGCACCATCACCATTGCGTTCCAGCGGATCATCGCGTTGAGCCGCCGCTCGATGGCGAGGTCGCCGGGGTAGGGCGGCTGCCGGTGCAGCGGGATGCTGTTGGTGTAGGCGGTCCAGGCGCGCGTGTGCAGGTCGCCGTGCCGGTCTGCATCGAGGTCGGACAGCTGGTCGAGCAGGTAGTGCGCGCGCGGGCGGCCGCCGATCTCGAGCACGGCCTGCAGCGACTCGCGCCACTCGCGGGTTTCCTGCGGGTCGGTATCGATGGGGGAAGAGGTGTGGTTCATGGCGTTCTCCAGAAGGCGTCGCGCGGGCGCTGCGCGGCCACCGAGGAGACAAGCGTAGGTGTGCGCCTGCGCCGCCGATAGGCGGGCAGGGCTTGGGTCTGCGCGAATGCGGGGTTGCCGTTGTTCTGTAGAGCCGAGCCCATGCTCGGCTGCATTTTGTGGAGTGCAGCCGAGCATGGGCTCGGCTCTACAGGCCCCCCTCAGCCGTGCTCGAAGCGCAGCGGCTGGCCACCCATCGCCGGGTCGCTGGTGGCGGGGCGTCCGTCTTCAGCGCGGCCTGCCAGGCGCAGCTCGCTGTCACCGGCCACCACGTGCAGGTCATACCAGCCGGCGGTGGGCGCCGCGTCCCAGTCCAACGTGGTCAGCGCGCCGGCAGCCAGGCTCAGCGTCTTCTCCGGCATGTGCCCGGCATAGGCGCCGGCATGCACACGCACCGACTGCGTGGCACTGTCGGCATTGCGCAGCTGCAACCGCAGCTGGCCATCGCTCTGTTCAACCTGGGCCTGCAGCAGGGGCGCATCGGCAACGCCACGGAAGTGCCGGTGGAAGCCGTTCGAGCCCAGCAGCCACAGGTCGTAGCGGCCCTGCGCATCCAGTGCCCAGCGGTCCTGCAGCGGTGCACCGGGCAGCACCGTGTAGCGGCGCGGCAGGGCGGTCAGCTGCAGGCGGTCGTAGACATGCAGCACGCTGGCTGCACCTTCGCAGGCCAGCCGCAGGGTCACGCCGTCGGCAGCAAGCGCGTCCACCTGCGCCTGCGGACGATACGGCAATGCACGCGACGGGCGCGTACCCGCTTCCTGGCGCGCCGCCTGCAGGCCCTCGGGCAGCGCTGGCACGGTGCGACCCGGCAAGGCGGCGGCGCGCGCGGCGGTGGCGCTCACATCGGGCAGTCCACGCACGAACGGTCGGGTATCGCGCTGGGCGAAATCGAAGGCACTGGTCAGGTCGCCGCACACCGCGCGGCGCCACGGCGAGATGTCCGGCGCGGCCACGCCGAAGCGGCGTTCGATCAGGCGCAGCACCGAGGTGTGGTCGTACACCTGCGAATCGACCCAGCCCCCCCGGCTCCAGGGCGAGATCACATACAGCGGTACGCGCGGGCCCAGGCCATAGGGGCGGCCGCGAAGTTCGGCAGCGTCGTACTTCTCGTCGCCCGGCGCCGGGTGCTGGTGGTACTCGCCGTCGGTGCTGACCGACGAAGCGCCCGCCCAGCTGCCATCGGATCGTGCCGACGGTGGTGCCGGCGGCGGAACGTGATCGAAGAAGCCATCGTTCTCGTCGAACATCAGCAGCAGCGCGGTACGGCTCCACACGTCCGGGTCGGCGGTCAGCGCGTCGAGCACGCGCGCGGTGTAGGCCGCGCCCTGGGCCGGGCTGGAAGGGCCCGGGTGCTCGCTGCCGGCGGCATCGGCGATGATGAAGCTGACCTGCGGCAGGCGGCCATCGATGGCGTCCTGGCGCAGCTGGGCCAGGCCCCGCGTGCTGACCCCGCGCTGGCGCAGCGCATCGTCGTGGCCCGGCGCGCCGCTGTAGGCCTGGCGGAAGGTCTCGAAGCCGGCCAGCGGGTTGTCGGTGAAGTTGTCGGCCATGTCCTGGTAGATCTGCCAGGACACGCCCGCCTGCTGCAGGCGCTCGACATAGCTGGCCCAGCGGTACGACTCCGGATGCCCGCCGTGCTCCGGGAAATTGTCGTGCGAGTTGGCGATCACCGGGCCGCCCGCGCGGGCGAAGGCATCGTTGTGGCCGGTCCACAGGAACACCCGGTTCGGGTTGGTGCCGGCCTGCATGGCGCAGTGGTAGGCATCGCAGATGGTGAACGCTTCGGCCAGGGCGAACTGGAAGGGCAGGTCGGCGCGCTGGAAATAGCCCATGGCGTGGTTCTGCTTGGCCATCGGCCAGTGGCCCATGCGGCCGTGGTCCCACGCGCGCTGCGCGTCGGGCCAGGTGTGCGGGGTGCCTTCCACGCGCATGTAGCCGAAGTGTGCGGCCGTATCCAGCGGGAACGGCGCGATCGCGCGCTGGCCGCTGGCATCGGGCTGCAGCCACAGGCTGCGTGGGCCGTCCCCGCCGGCCAGCGGCGCGGCGGGGGCGACGAAGCGGTCGCCGAAACCACGCACGCCCGGCAGGGTGCCGAAGTAGTGATCGAACGAGCGGTTTTCCTGCATGAACACCACGATGTGCTGCAGGTCCTGCAGGCTGCGCGTCTGCGCGGCCGGGGCGATCGCTGCCGCCCGGGCGATGCTGGGCAGCAGCGGTGCCAGGCCGGCGGCGACGCCGGCCTGCAACAACCGGCGTCGGCCGATATCAGTCACGAATGCCTCACAGATCCACGCGGAAGGAGATGCCGACGGTGCGCGGCGCGCCGATGAAGGCCGCGTTGGCACCGTCCACCCCTGCAAGATAGCGCTTGTCGGTCAGGTTGCTCACCACCAGGTTGGCGCCCATGCCCTTCAGGCGCGGCGACAGGCCCTGCAGGTCGAAGCCGATGTTGGCGTTGAAGATGGTGGCCGAGGGCAGCTTGTTGACGTTGGCCGCATCCAGGTAGCGGGTGCCGAGGTAGCGGCCGGACAGGCCGAAGTTCCAGTTCTCACCCTGCCAGTCGGCCGACACCACCAGGATCTGCTCGGGCTGGCCGATCACCTTGGCGCCATCGACGATGCCCAGCTGGGTGTCACGCGCGGCATCGCCGCTGCCCAGGTACTTGGAGCGGTTGTAGGTGTAAGCCGCGTTGACCCGCCAGCCGTTGTCCCAGCCGTAGCCGAAGGCGGCTTCCAGGCCGTTGCTTTCCACGCCGCCGAAGTTCTCGTAGACGCCGTCGGTCTCGCCCAGGTAGTCGATGCCGCTGACGAAACCGGCCGGCAGGTAGACGATGCGGTTGTCGAACTTGATGTTGTACAGGGTGACCGAGGCGGTCAGCGGCCAGCGGCTGATGCGCATGCCTACTTCAATGTTGTCGGCCGTTTCCGGTTCGACGTTGCGGAAGCGCTGCGGGTCGGTTTCGCCGAGCACGCCGGAAGGAATCGCGGCGAAGTTCTGCGAGAAGCCGGCGAACAGTTCCATGCCTTCCACGCCCGGTGCCCAGGTGAAGCCGGTGGACAGCAGCGGATCGGACTTGGAGTCCGAGGTCACGTGCTCGCTGGCACCGATCACCCGGTTGCGCGACTGGTCGACGAAGAACTGCTTGACACCCACGCGCGCGCTGAACGGGCCGAAGCGGGCCACGTCCTCGACGTAGTACATCTGCTCGTCCACCTTGTACTTGTCCTCGAACTGCACCCAGTACGGCTGGTGGTCGAAGCCGATGTCCTGGCCGACGTTGAGCAGGCGGTGCCAGTCGCGGCGCGCGGAGCGGTCCAGCTTCTCCACCCACAGGCCGCCGCGGATCGTGTTGTCGACGCCGCCGAAGGTCTGCCGCCATTCGACATCGGCGGTCACGCCCATGCGGTCGTTGTCGTAGTGGGTGTGGCGGTAGGACTGCGCGCCTAGCACGTTGCCGGCGTAGCAGTTGGGATCATATTCGGCGCTGAAGCCCACGCGCGGCGTGCAGCCGGCAATCGGCTGGGCGCTGCTGCCATCGGGGTTCACGAAGTAGATCTGGCCCAGGTTGCTGCCGCCGTAGACGGTGCTGCCGCCGAGGTATTCGGACTGCGGGCGGCCGGCGCCATCATTGGTGACATCGGCCAGGTAAGGCGGCAGCCAGTCGCCGCGGCCCTGCATGCGGTGGCCATAGGCGGCCATCGAGGCCTTGAAGCCGTTGCCGCCGTCGAAGGCCGCGCGCAGGTAGCCGAAGGTGTTTTCGCGCAGCGCACGCGAACCGGAACGGTAGTTCTGGTCCAGGTAGGGGATGCCGGTGAGGGTGCCGACCAGATTGTCGCGGTCCGGGTTGGTGGCAAAGCCCTGCGGCGAAACGCTGGTGTACTCCGGCTCGTCGGCATCGTTGTAGGACAGGTAGCCGGTCAGCGTCCAGCGGTCCAGTTCGGTGATGAACTTGCCGGCGATGTGGTCGTTGCTGGTCTTGCCGCTGCCATCGATCCAGTCGCTCACGCGGGCCGAGGATGCGCTGACCCAGGCGCGGGTGTGCCCGCCGAGCACGCCGGTGTCGTAGCGCACGTAGTACTTGCGCGCATCGTTGTCACCGGCGCCGACGACGAAGCGCAGGCGGCTGTCATGCAGCGGATCACTGGTGAGGAAGTTGAGCGTGCCACCCAGCGCTTCGTTCGAGCGCGAGGAGATATCGGCCGTGCCCTGGCTGACCTCCACCGTTTCCAGGTCCAGGGTGTCGATGTAGCGGTTGGCCATCGAGCCGCCGCCGTAGCCCGAGCCACCATTGGGCAGGCCATCGATGGTGGTGCCGATCTGCTGCGTATCGCGGTTGGTGACGAAACCGCGCATGCTGATCTGCGTGCCCCACACCGATGAACCGGTGGCATCGGCTTCGCTGACCACCACGCCCGGCACTTCGTTGAGCGCGCCGTTGACGCTGCTCAGCACGGTCTGGCGGTTCAGTGTCTCGGTGCGCACCGACGTCTTGGCGTAACTGGTGGCCTGGCCGATCACCTGTACCTGGTCCAGGGTTCGTGCGTCGGCGCTGCGCGTTTCGGCGGCCTCGCCCTGCGGTGCTTCGGCCAGGGCGTCCAGTGCGGGGGCGATCAGCAGGGCAAGCAGCGAAACACGGGGAAAACGCGCAATCGTTCGCATCGAAACCAGACCTTGGGTGGGGGAAAGTGCGGGAGTTTCAGCAGCGCCAATGACATCACGGTGACGCGCGAACGCAGGAACGATGGCAATGTGTGGCCCGTCACGGCCATGGGCTATGCTCGGGCCCTTCTCAATGGACGTGAGGTGTGGCGATGCAGGCATGGACGAAGATCTGGCTTGGGGCCGCGGTGTTGCTGGTACTGGCAGGCTGCGAGCGGACACCCGTACCGGCTCCGGATGCGGCAAGGGTGCCTGCAGACACACCCGCGGTCCCTCCTGCCGCCGCCAGCGCTGCACCGGCTGCGGACGCCGTGCCGGGCCTCACTGATCGCGATGGCAAGCCCGTGCCGGTGCTGGCCTTCGACACCACCGCATTGTCGAGCAGCGGCGTGGCCCTGGGGGAACTGCCGTTCTTCAGCCTGCCGCAGGGCTATGCGCCGCAGAACGCCGCCAGCACGCGCGCCTGGGCGCGCTTCCCGTTCCGCATCGGCGATGGCGTGCACTGGGAGGAAGGCCCCAGCTGGTCGGCGCGCATCGTGGCAGACACCCGTGTTGCCGCGGACAAGACCTTCTCTGCGCTGGAAGTGCAGCGCAACTTCGACGGCGTGCTGGCGGCGGCCGGTGGGCACAAGGTGTTCGAAGGCAAGCTGCTGCGTGACATCTACTACGGCCCGCAGCTGGAAGACGAAATCGGCGGTGGCTTCATCGATGCGGTGAACATGGACCAGGACGCGGCGACCACGGTGTACGTGGTGCGCCAGGCCGATCGCACGGTCTGGGTGCAGCTTGCCGTGGACAGCAATGGGGCCGGGCTGGTGGTGCTGGATGCGGTGCCGTTCAAGGCTACCGCGCAGTGGTCCGGCAGCTTCCCGCACCTGGCCCTCCCGGCCGGCTACAGCGACCGCAATGCGCCGCAGAAGCGCGACTTCGACGCCTTCCCGTTCTGGAACGGCGAGCGCTTCGAACAGGTGGAAGGACGCACCTGGGCGCAGGATTTCGACAAGGGCGAGCACGCGTATTCGATGCACGAGGTGCGTCGCAACCTTGAGGCGATGATGGCGCAGGCCGGTGGCCGCAAGGTGTTCGAAGGCCGCATCCCGCGCGAGGCGGCCGACGGTGTGCCGCAGGCGGTCAAGGCGGCCTACAGCCATGCCGCCGGCTTCAGCTGGCAGGACTACGACACCGAGGTCTACCAGGTTGACCTGGCCGATGGTCGCCAGCTCTGGGTCCATGCGCGGCTGGAATATCTCAGCGCCGGCTGGGTGGTGGTCGAACGCAAGGGCTTCACCCAGACCGCTGCGCTGCTGCCGGCTGACGCACTGAAGAAGCAGCTGGACAGCGCTGGCCGGGTCGCCATCCAAGTCAACTTCGCCACCGACAAGGCGGACATCCTGCCCACGTCCGAACCCCAGCTGGCGCAGGTGCTGGAGCTGCTGCGTGCCGATCCCTCGCTGAAACTGTCCATTGAAGGCCACACCGACAACAGCGGTGCGGCGGCCCACAACCGCAGCCTGTCCGAAGCCCGGGCGGCATCGGTGGTGGCGGCGCTGGCCGGCAAGGGCATTGCGGCCGAGCGCCTGCAGGCAGCCGGTTTCGGTGCGGACAAACCGGTGGCCGACAATGGCAGCGAAGAGGGCAGGGCACGCAATCGACGCGTCGAGCTGGTCAAGCGCTGACGGGTCAGTAGCGCGGATCCTTGGGCTTGGGGTCGCGCGGCCAGTCCTTGCCCTTGCCGGCGAAATCCGGCCGCGGCTGGTGGATGAAGTAGTCGGCGATGTCCACCGCGTCCTGGTCGGGCATCACCTGCTGGCCCAGCGGTGGTTCGCGGCCCGCTGCCGGCGGCATGTTGTGCTTGACGAAGCTGGCCGCCTTGTACAGCCGTGCCATGCCGGCGCCGATGTTGAAGCTGCGCTCGCCCCACAGCGGCGGGAAGGCGATATCGCCGCTGCCATCGCGGCGGCCCTCGCCGTTGCCGCCGTGACAGGCGGCGCACTGCGCTGCATACAGGGCCTGGCCGCGCACGCGGTCGGGCACCAGCGAGGAATCGATCGGCCCTTCGCTTGGCGCCGACACGCGCGCGCCGTCGGGTACGGGGCGGCTCAGCCAGGCCATGTATTCCAGCATCGCGCGCATCGGTGGTGCGTCGCGGGCCAGCGGCTTGCCGTTCATCGAACGCTGCAGGCAGCCGTTGATGCGTTCGACCAGGCCGATCTCCTTGCCGGGGCGGGTCATGTAGCGCGGGTAGCTGCCGCCGCCGGTGTTGAGGTAGTGGTTGCCGAAAGGCCGCTTGCCCTCGGCCATGTGGCAGGAGTTGCAGTTCAGGTCATTGCCCACGTTGTCCGGCAGCAGTCGTGCGGTCTCATTGAGCAGGCGGCGGCCGTACATCACCGCATCGCCATTGCCGAGGCTGGCGATCTCTTCGGCGCTGGGCATGTGGTACGCGCCGACCCGCGCGCCCTGTGCGTCGAGGATGTCCAGCGTGGCGGGGGTGGCATCCAGCGACGGATGGCGGTACGCGTACAGCAGTGCGGCGGCTGCGGCCACCACCAGTACGCCGATGGCAATGACAATGGCCGCGCTTCTGCGCTTGCGTGAGCGCCTCATGGTGCCACCTCCTGCGGAACCACATGCACGGGTTTGTCGCGCACCACCCTGCGCATGCGCGCGATGTCGGCTTCGCTCACCGCGCTGGCCTGGTTGCCCCAGCTGCTGCGGATGAAGGTCAGGATCTGCGCGAGCTGGGCGTTGGGCAGATGCTCGAAGCCGGGCATCGAGAAGGCCATCCGGTCGTGCGGCGTGTGCGGCGTGCGGCCACCGGCCAGGGTGACCTGCACCAGCGAACTCGGGTCATCGGCGAAGACGATGGAGTTGCCGGCCAGGGCAGGGTAGATGCGCGGCATGCCACGGCCATCGGCGCGGTGGCAGGCCTGGCAGTGCTCGGCATAGGCCAGCGAACCCTCCACGCGGTAGTCGCCGTCGCGCAGCGCGGTGGTGGTCGTGTCGGGGCCTGCAATCCACTGCGTGCTGCGGCCGGCGCGCGGCGGCAGCTGCTTCAGGTAACGGGCCATGGCCAGCAGGTCGGCGTCGGTCAGGTACTGGGTGCTGTGTTCCACCACGTCGGCCATGCCGCCGAACGCGGCGGAGCGATCGGTGCGGCCGGTACGCAGGAACTCGACGATCTCGTCCTGGCTCCAGCTGGCCAGGCCGGTGGCTTCGTTGCGCAGGTTCTTCGCATACCAGCCTTCCAGTACCGAACCGGAGAGGAAGCGGCGGCTTTCGTCATCAGCCATGGCGGTTTCCTGGAAGGCCACGCCGCGCGGGGTATGGCAGGCGCCACAGTGCGCCAGGCCCTCCACCAGTTCGGCGCCGCGCTGCTGGCCGGCATCCAGCGAAGGATCGGCAACGAAGCTGCGGGGGCGGGCAAACAGCAGTTGCCACCACGCCAGCGGCCAGCGCATGTTGGCCGGCCAGGGGATGGTGCTGTCAGCGTTGTGCTGGCGCACCGGCTGCACCGCACCCATGAAATAGGCATACAGCGCGCGGATCTCGTCGTCGCTGGCGATCACGTAGGAGGCGTAGGGCATGGCTGGATACAGCGGCTGGCCGTCATGGCGGATGCCGCGGCGGACCGCGCGCTCGAAATCGGCATAGTCATAGGCGCCGATGCCGGTGGCCGGGTCCGGCGTGATGTTGGTCGAGTAGAGCGTGCCCATCGGCGTCTGCATGCCCAACCCGCCGGCGAAGGGCCGGCCGCCGGGCGCGGTGTGGCAGGCGGCACAGTCGGCCGCACGCGACAGGTACTGGCCGCGCGCGATCAAGGCCGGATCGTGGATGTCGACCACGGCAGGCTGGCGCGGCGCGAACCAGTACGGCGTGCTGCGGGCGATGCCCCAGGCCGCACCGACAGCGGCGGCCAGGGCAAGAAGGAGCTTGAGCGAGGTACGCATGGCCGCACTGTCGGCAAACGCGCGGGCCCGTTCATTGATCCGGATCAATGCTTTGTCCGTGAACGACATCCGACGAAGCTGAATCGATCCCGGCTTGTCATCAACCCGTCATCGACCTGCGATAGATGCGCCCGGTCGCGCCCGCTAACCTGCCACGCTGTCGCACCTTTCCCCGATTGCCCATGAAACGCCCGCTGCTGCTGTTGCTGGCGTGCGCCGGCCTGTGGCTGGCTGCATGCTCATCCTCGATCACCGCCTCGTCCACCTCGTTCAGCGACCAGCTGATCGCGCCCGGTGGCGTGTCCACGTTGCTGGACCAGCCGCGCATCGCCGCGGCCATCGCCGAGCTGCCCAACCGCCATGGCTTCCTGCCTGGACGCGATGGCGTGCCGATCTTCTGGCGTGCGTTCGATGCGGGCGACTACGGCGCCCGCTACCACTACCTGCCGCAGCGCCATGAAAACGGCCAGCCGCTGGACACCGGGCTGAGCCTCACCGTGCCGCAGCCGTTCCGTGCGCAGGCGCCGCGCGGCACCGTGGTGCTGCTGCACGGCTGGATGATGAACGGCGATTCGATGCTGCCGTGGTCGCTGCAGCTGGCCGAATCCGGCTACCGCGTGGTCACCCTGGACCTGCGCAACCACGGCCAGTCCGGGCATGGGCCGTCCGGCTACGGCACCTACGAATCGGATGACGTGGTTGATGTGATCGGCGAACTGCGCGCGCGCGGCGAGGTGACCGGGCCGCTGTATCTGTTCGGCGTCTCCTATGGCGCGGCCACGGCGGTGTTCACGGCCGACAAGCTGGGCGACCAGGTGGCCGGGGTAGTGGCGATGGAATCCTTCGCCAATGCCGGCGTGGCCATCCGCACGATGATCCCGCATCTGATGGCGCTGCAGCCGGTCGGGCTGAAGGCGCAGGTGGTGGCGTCCTATGCGCGCTGGCGCTACGGCGGCCAGGACATCAACCAGGTGATCGCCGCGGCCAGCCGCCGCATCGATGTCGACCTGGACCAGGTGGACGTGGCCCGCGCGCTGGCCGATACCCGCGCCTGCGTGCTGCTGCTGCACGGCCAGGGCGACCAGCACATTCCGGTCAGCCAGGGCCGCGAGCTTGCCCAGGCCAACCCGCGCGCGCACTACATCGAGATGCGCGGCGAAGACCACATCACCCTGCCGCTGCGCCTGGACCTGCTGGCCGGCGTGGTCGACGACTGGATGGCGCAGGACGAACACCACCCGCGTGCGACCTGCCCGGCACCGCAGCTGCCTGCCCAGGCCGAGTGGCTGGTGCGCACCTGAAAAAAAGGGGACGGAGGGGATCAAGTCGCTTGTGGCACAAACGACTTGATCCCCTCCGTCCCCTTTTTTGGATTCAGGGCAGGCGGCGGGCGAGGGCGCGGGCCGAGGCGGCGACGCCGAGCAGCAGCGCGGCCACGCACAGGAAGGCGAAGCCGAGCGTGGTGAGATGGGCCAGCCCGCCGATGGCCGCCGGGCCGGCGAGGATGCCGGCGTAGCCCAGCGTGGTCACCGCGGTGATGGCGATGCTCTCCGGCATCGCGCGCTGCTGGCCGGCCATCGAGAACAGCGCCGGCACGATGTTGGCGCAGCCCAGGCCGACCATCACGTAGCCAACCAGTGCCACGGCGAAGGAGGGCACCAGCGTGGCCAGGGCGAAGCCGGTGGCGGCGGTGATGCCGCCGACGACGATGGTGCGCGTGCGGCCGAGGCGCTCGACGATGCCATCGCCGAACAGGCGCATCGCGGTCATCGCCAGGGTGAACACCGCGAAGCCGGCACCGGCCTGGTCACGCGGCACCTGCCGCACGTCGGCCAGGAACACCGCGCTCCAGTCGAGCATCGAGCCTTCGGCCAGGAACACGATGAAGGCCAGCACACTGATGAACAGCACCACGCCATGCGGAATGGCCAGCATCGGGCCGTCATGGGCGATGCGCTGCGCGCGCCAGTGCGGTGCCGCCAGCAGCGCCACCACCAGCAGTGCGGCCACCGACAGCAGGGCCGCCATCCACAGCGGCGTGCCCAGCAACAGCAGGCCGGTCATGCAGCCAGCACCGACGAAGCCGCCGATGCTGTAGAACGCGTGGAAGCCGGACATCATCGCGCGGCCGGCATCGCGTTCGACCGCGACCGCCTGCATGTTCATCGTGCAGTCCATGGCGCCGACACCAGCACCGAACAGGAACAGCGCCGCGCCCAGTGCCAGCGGCGAGGACGCGAGCGACAGCAACGGCAGTGCCAGCAGGATCAGCGCGGTGGTGATGACCATCAGGCGACGGCAGCCCAGGCGTCCGCTCAGTGCGCCGGCCAGCGGCATGGCCAGCAGCGAGCCGAGGCCCAGGCAGAGCAGCACGGCGCCCAGGCTGGCATCGGACAGGCCGGCCTTGGCCTTGGCATAGGGCACCATCGGCGCCCAGGCAGCGGTGGCAAAGCCGGGAATGAGGAAGGCGGCGCGGGTGGCGTGCTGCTGGGCACGCGGGGAGGAAGGCGTCATGCGCAGGGAAGGCTCCGGAGAATCCCTGTCATGAAAACGTTTGCAGCTGGCGTGGGCAAGTGCCATTCGTGTCATCCCGCGGCGAATACGAATGCAGCGTCGCTCGCCGCACATGCAGAGGCCCGCGATACCGGTGGGCATCGCGGGCCTCGCTGCTTGCTACGGCGTAGCGCTTACAGCGGCAGGTCGAACACCAGCACTTCCGCGTCGTTGCCGTTCTCCAGGGTCAGCTGTGCTTCGTCGCTGACCTGCAGTGCATCGCCGGCATCGAGGGTGATGCCGTTGACCTGCAGCTGGCCACGGGCGACCTGCACGTAGGCGCCACGGCCATTGCCCAGTGCGTGGTGCAGCTTCTGGCTGCCATCAAGGATGGTGGCGTAGATGCGGGCATCCTGCTGGATGCGCAGCGAACCGTCGGCTCCATCCGGCGAGGCGATCAGGCGCAGCTGGCCGCGCTTGGTCTCCGGCGCGAAGTGGGTCTCGCGGTAGGAGGGTTCGATGTTCTCGCTGTCCGGGAAGACCCAGATCTGCAGGAAGTGCACCGGATCGGTGGCCGAGTGGTTGAACTCGCTGTGGCTGACGCCGCTGCCGGCGCTCATCACCTGCACGTCGCCGTAGCGCAGCACCGAACCGGTGCCCATCGAGTCCTTGTGCTCCAGCGCACCGCCCAGCACGTAGGAAATGATTTCCATGTTGCTGTGGCTGTGGGTGCCGAAGCCCTGGCCGCCGATGACCTTGTCTTCGTTGATGACGCGCAGCGGGCCGAAGCTGACGTAGCGCGGATCGTAGTAGCCGGCGAAGGAGAAGGTGTGGCGGGAAGACAGCCAGCCATGCTCGGCCAGGCCACGGGTAGCGCTCTTGCGGATCTGCAGCATGATGATTTCTCCTTGTTCGATGGTTTCGATGGGGCGGGGTGAGCCGGTGGCCGCTGTGTTTCCCCGTTGGAGAGAAGTATCCGCTTGCACCCCGGGTTTGAAAAACGGATAGTTTTGACAGCCATCATCGAAAATTTCGAATGCTCAAGCTCAGCCTCGATGCCCTGCAGATCCTGGATGCCATCGACCGCCGCGGCTCGTTTGCCGCCGCCGGCAAGGCCCTGCACAAGGTGCCCTCGACCATCTCCTACACCGTGGCCAAGCTGGAGGAGGACCTGGGCGTGCAGCTGTTCGACCGGGTCGGCCCCCGCGCCGAGCTGACCGAGGCCGGTCGCGCCCTGCTGGACGAGGGTCGCCACCTGCTGCGCGCTGCCCGCGAGCTGGAGCTGCGGGTGCGCCGGGTGGCCTCCGGTTGGGAGGCCGAGCTGAGCCTGGCGGTGGATTCGATGTTCCCGACCTGGCTGCTGGGCCCGGACATTGCCGCGTTCCGCGGCATCGAAGCGCCGACGCGCCTGCGTCTGTTCGGCGAAGCGCTGTCGGGCACCTGGGAGGCGCTGCTGGACCGTCGCGCCGACCTGCTGGTGGCTGCAGCGGGCGAGGGGCCCAGTGGCGGCGGTTATGTCGTGGAGCCGCTGGGCAGCGTTGATTTCGTGTTCGCGGTGGCGCCGGATCATCCGCTGGCGCAGGTGCCGGGCGCACTGGGCCGCGAACAGCTGGCCGAGCACTGCGCCATTGCCGTGTCCGATTCCGCACGCCGCCTGCTGCCACGCACCGTGGGCCTGTTGATGGGCCAGGAGATGCTGACGGTGCCGGACATGGCCAGCAAGCTGAAGCTGCAGTGCGAGGGTGTGGGATTCGGTTTCCTGCCCGAGCCGTGCGCGCGCGCAGCGGTGGCGCGTGGCCAGCTGGTGATCCGCGAGGTGGAGGAGCCGAAGCCGGAGGAGACGTTCTGGCTGGCGTGGCGCACGGGTGAGGATGGTGCGGCATTGCGCTGGTGGCGCGAGCGGTTGCGCAGGCCGGAGCTGCTGGCGCAGTGGTGGCAGGCGATGGGGTAGATCCACGCCATGCGTGGATGAGGGCTTTCTTTTGCAGGGCTTGCAGCCCTGCACCTGCAGAAGCCGAAGCAACAGCAACAGCTGGTTATCCGTGGGATGGCGGGGTGGGTCCGGTTGAGGGGGACGCCGTAAACCCCCTCCGGGGTCCGGCCCAGCCGCTGGCGGCTGTGCGTTCGGGCGCTTGCGAAGCAGTGCTTCGCAAGCAAAGCGCCCTCACCCATGGGGGCTTGGTCGCCGCTTGCTGGTGTGCGCTGTCCTGCGCACACGGCAAGACCGGGGTTGGGCGTCCTGCCCAACCCGCCCGAGGCATGCCTCGGGCCCATGCCGCTCACACCCCCTCAACCGGACCCACCCCGCCTTCGACAGACTTCCGCGATCTGTCGGAGCACGGGGTCGGATCCCGTTGCTGCGCAACGGGCTCTGACCCCGAATGAATTTTGATATCTGATAGAAAAAACGTGTCGACCAAGGTCGACACCTACCAACAGCGGCGCAGTAGAGCCACGCCATGCGTGGATGAACTCATTCGATATCTGACAGATGTGCCGACCAACGGTCGGCACCCACCAACAGCAGCAGTTGCCAACAGCCGCCGACCAACTGTCGAAGGCGGGGCACTGTGGGTTTGCGGGGTGTGAGCCGCATGGATGCGGCGACCAAGCCCCCATGGATGGGTTTACGGCGTCCCCGCAAACCCACAGTGCCCCGCCATCCCACGGAATGCCGCTCTGGATTTTGACGTTGCCGTTGCTTGAAGGCCTCTGCAGGTGCAGGGCGCAGCCCTGCCGAAAACGCAAAAAAGAAACAGCAGGCCGGAGCCTGCTGTTTCGGTGTAATGGTGCGCCCGGAGAGATTCGAACTCCCGACCGCCTGGTTCGTAGCCAGGTACTCTATCCAACTGAGCTACGGGCGCCAATTACATAAACTTGTTGTATTGATCGTGTGTGGTGCGCCCGGAGAGATTCGAACTCCCGACCGCCTGGTTCGTAGCCAGGTACTCTATCCAACTGAGCTACGGGCGCCCTGCGACAGGAGCGGAATTATGCGGATGTCGGCGGCTGTCGTCAACGCTTTTGTGAAAATTTTCATTCAACTGAATGAAAAAGCTTTCAGCGACGGCATCCGGGGCCTTCATCCAGGCGAAGTGATCGGCGCGCGTGCCCAGTTCCTGCGCGGACAGCACGCGCACGCGTGAGGCCACATTCGGCAGCTTGGCCAGCAGCGCCTGCATCGAGCCGGGCGGCGCGAACCAGTCGTCGGCCATCAGCACCGCCTGCGCGCTGCCGTGGATGCGTGCCAGCTGAGCTTCCAGATCTTCGTCCATGCCCACCGCGGCGTAGTGGCTGTTCAGGCCCACCCGCGCCCAGTCGGCGATCAGCCCGCGTGCTTCGGTGCCGCCAAAGCCGAGGCGACGACCGTGCAGCACACCCTGGCGGCGCGCGATCCACGGCAGGAACCGGTAGAACAGTGGCAGCAGCCAACCGCGCGGGGGTGGGAACACGCGCCAGAACGGCGTGCCGCTGGCCGCCAGCCACAGGCGCTGGAAACACTCCGGGTTGCGCCCTGCATGCAGGCAGGCCAGCTGCCCGCCCAGGCTGTGGCCGCCGATGATCCAGGGCAGTGCGCTGCATGCATCGTCTTCGCCGGCCAGCGTGGCGTGGCTGGCCGGCAGATCCTGCTCGAGGATCTCGCGGTAGCCCCAGTCGACCGTGCGTGACGGGCGCAGTGAGCTGCTGCCGTTGCCACGCCACTCATGCAGGTAGACGGCGATGCCACGTGCTGCCAGCGCCTGCGCAAGCGGCAGGTAGTGGCGCGCGGCCACGCCCAGCGCCGGCAGCCACAGCAGGCGTGCCAGCGGCTGTGCAGGCATGCAGGCGATGATCTCGTAGCGGTGGCCATCGCCGCTGTCCACGGCGATCGTGCGCGGCGCAGCGCTCATGCGTGCGGTGCCGCGCCGAAGTGATCCAGCACCAGCACCTCGCTGCGGCCGGGCGCGTAGCCCTGCTGCAGGCCGCGCGCCACGTAATCGATGCCGGCTTCGCAGGCATTGGCCAGGCTGAGCCCGTTGCACAGCTGGGCGGCAATGGCCGAGGCCAGCGTGCAGCCGGTGCCGTGCGCGTCCAGAGGCAGCCGTGCGTGGATGAATTCCTCGCTGCTGACACCGTCGAAGTAGCGGTCGATCACCCGGTTGCCTTCGTGCAGGTGGCCGCCCTTCAGCAGTACGGCGCCGGCGCCCATGTCGAGCAGCGCGGCAGCCGCCTGCTCGGCGTGGTCGGCGTTGCCTATGCTGCGGCCGACCAGCAGCTCGGCTTCGGGCGTATTGGGGGTGATCAGCGTGGCCAGCGGAATCAGCCGTTCGCGCATTGCCTGCAGCGCGCTGTCTTCCAGCAGGCGCGCGCCACTGGTGGCGACCATCACCGGGTCCAGCACCACGTGGGCGGGGCGGCGCTGTTCGAGCACGTCAGCAACGGTGTGGATGACCTCTGCATTGGCCAGCATGCCGAGCTTCACTGCGTGGATGTCGAAATCATCGAAGCAGGCGTCCAGCTGCGCGCGCAGGAAGGCGACCGGGGGCACGTGCACGGCGGTGACACCGCGGGTGTTCTGCGCGGTCAACGCGGCAATGGCGGACAGGCCGTGCACGCGATGCGCGGCGAAGGCCTTCAGATCGGCTTGGATGCCGGCGCCACCGCCGGAATCGGAGCCGGCGATGGTGAGGGCGGAAGCGGGAGTGGTCGGGCTCATGCCTCGATTGTGCCGTGGTCCCGCAGGGGAAAATAGATCCACGCCATGCGTGGATGCCCTGGGTTCAATACCGCCAGCGCGCCCACTGCTGGTACAGCACATACACGATGCCGGTCAGGCCGGTGAGCAGGGCGGGGGCGAGCAGGGCGTCGTAGCGGAAGTGCATGAACAACCACGCGCCGACGATGCCGCCGCCGAGGAAGCCGCTGATGATCAGCCCGCTCAGGGTCAACCGGCGCACCTGCAGCGGCAGGCCGCGCAGCAGGTGGCCCAGGCCGATGCCGAGGTCGGTGAACATGCCGCTCAGATGGGTGGTGCGTACCACCGCGCCGCTGAAGGTGGTGGCCATCGCGTTCTGCAGGCCGCAGGCCATGGCCGCGGCCAGCGCACCCCAGATCTGCTGTTGCTCGAACAGTGGAATGGCCACCAGCAGCAGCGCCGATTCGATCGCCAGGGCCACGCCGTAGCGCCGGCCCAGCTGCAGGGTGTCGGCCTGGATCAGCAGGCCGCTGAGCATCGCGCCCAGCGAGAAGGCGATCAGCAGGCCCCACAGATGGCCGACCGCGCGCCAGTCACCCTGGGCAATCGCCATGCCCAGCTGGCTGGTGCTGCCGGTCATGTGGCTCACCGCCTGGTGCTCGAAGCCCAGGAAGCCCACCACGTTGACCATGCCGGCCACGCTGGACAACGCGACAGCGCCGATCCAGACCCAGGTGGGCAGGCGGATTCCCATGCCGCCGCCTCAGGGCGACGGCACTTTGCCGCCGTTGAACTGCAGGTCGCTGAAGCTGCCGGTGGCCGGGTCGTACACCGCGCCCCAGAACTGCCGGCCGCCATCACACACGCGGATCGCTTCGCGCGCGGGATTGGTGCTGGCATCTTCCGGCAGGTGGAAGGCGTTGATGTAGATCAGCTGCCGGCCGCCACTTTCGATGCCCACGTACTGGCGGTCGAAATCCAGTACGTGCGGCACCTGTGCTTCCAGCGAGGACAGCTTCGCTTCCATCTGGTCCACCTGCTGCCGGCTCGGCGCCCAGTAGCCGCTCACCCGCCCGGCCTCGCGGCCGGGGCTGGTGCGCGAGCAGGTATCCAATACCTGCGCGGCGATGACGGGGCGGGTGACCACCCACGATTGGCCGGTGCGCTCGGCGGTCGGCACGCTGGCCGGGCCGCGCGTGGTGGTGCACGCACCCAGGGCGGCTGCGAGAGCGATCGCAGCCGTGGGCAGCAGCAGGCGGGTGCAACGGTTCACAACACCTCCGAAGCGTAATCGGCCAGGCGCGAACGTTCGCCTCGGCGCAGGGTGATGTGCGCACTATGCGGCCAGTTTTTGAAGCGATCCACCGCGTAGGTCAGGCCCGAGGTCGTCTCGGTCAGGTACGGAGTGTCGATCTGCTCGACGTTGCCCAGGCAGACGATCTTGGTGCCGGGGCCGGCACGGGTGATCAGCGTCTTCATCTGCTTCGGGGTGAGGTTCTGCGCTTCATCGAGGATCAGGTAACGCGACAGGAAGGTGCGCCCGCGCATGAAGTTCATCGAGCGGATCTTGATGCGGCTGGCCAGCAGGTCGTTGGTGGCCTGGCGGCCCCAGGTGCCGCCTTCCTGGTTGTGGGTGAGCACTTCCAGGTTGTCGGTCAGCGCGCCCATCCACGGCGTCATCTTTTCTTCTTCGGTACCGGGCAGGAAGCCGATGTCCTCGCCCACGCTCACCGTGGCGCGGGTCATGATGATCTCGCGGTAGCGCTGCTGGTCCATCGTCTGCGCCAGGCCGGCGGCCAGTGCCAGCAGGGTCTTGCCGGTGCCGGCGGTGCCGAGCAGGGTGACGAAGTCGATCTCCGGGTCCATCAGCGCATTGAGCGCGAAGTTCTGCTCGCGGTTGCGCGCGCTGATGCCCCACACGGCATGGCTGCCGTGGCGGAAATCATCGACCAGCGACAGCACCACCTTGCCATCGCCGACCACGCGGCTGACGCGCAGCTCGACCTCGTCTTCGCCGGGCAGGTAGACGTACTGGTTCGGGTACCACTCCTCGCCGTCCTGGGCGAGGATTTCGTAATGCGTGCGGCCCTTGTCGCTCCAGCTGCGCAGGTCCTCGCCGTGGCGCTTCCAGAAGTCTTCCGGCAGCTCGGTGGCGCCGGTGTAGAGCAGGCTGAAATCATCCAGCGCGCGGTCGTTCTCGTAATCCTCGGACACGATGCCGGCGATGGCCGCCTTGATCCGCAGGTTGATGTCCTTGGAAACGAACACCACCGGCAGGTCCGGGGTTTCTTCCTTCAGCGCCAGGATCGCGCCGAGGATGGCGTTGTCCGGGATGACCTTGCCGAAACTCTTGCCCGCGTCGAAATGGCTGGTCTGGAAGCGCAGCTTGCCGGCGCTCTGTTTGCCGCGCAGCTGCAGGCCGTTGGGGCGTTCCAGTGGAATGCCGTCGGCCAGGTTGTCCAGGCCCGATTCCTGCACCAGCTCATTGAGGAAGCGGCTCACCTGGCGGGCGTTGCGGCTCGCTTCGGAGGTGCCCTTCTTGCCGTTGTCCAGCTCCTCGATCACCTGCATGGGCAGGTAGACGTCATGTTCCTCGAACTTGAACAGCGCGGTGGGATCGTGCATCAGCACGTTGGTATCCAGCACGTAGATGCGCTTGCCTCGGGTCATCGTCATTTCCTGGTTACGGACAGGGAAAAACCACCACGACCTGCTGCGGGGCAGGGTGGTGGCGGACACAGTGGGCGTTGGAACTCACTTGGATTGGGCGGCCTTCAGTTCGGCAAGCACGGCGTCGGCATGGCCGGCGACCTTGACCTTGCGCCAGGACTGCACGAGTTGGCTGTCGGGAGAAATCAGGAAGGTGCTGCGTTCGATGCCACGTACCTGCTTGCCGTACATGTTCTTCATCTTGATGACGTCGAAGACGGTGCACAGCGCTTCGTCGGCATCACTGACCAGGGGGAAGTTGAATCCCTGCTTGGCGCAGAAGTTGTCGTGCGATTTGACCGAGTCGCGGGAGACGCCGAGAACGACCGCACCGGCCTTCCTGAATTCCGGCAGCAGCGCGTTGAAGTCGATGCCTTCGGTGGTGCAGCCGGGCGTGCTGTCCTTGGGGTAGAAGTACAGCACCAGCCACTGGCCGGCGTAATCGCCGAGGGTGGACTGCTCGCCGCCGGACAGCGCCAGCGGCAGGGAAAGGGTGATGCTGTCCAGGGTATCGCCGTTGTTCATGAGGTCCTTCTGTCGAGCCTGGGTTGTTTCTACGACAATTGCATGAAACGCCACGCGCCCGTGAGAGGCGCGCGAAAATCCGCACGTCCGATCAGAATTTCATCGGGTCCATGATCGCGTCCAGGTTCAGGTGGTCGCAGAACTCGAGGAAATCGTCGCGCAGCGCGGCGATGTGCATGTTGGCCGGCACGCCGATGGTGACCTGCGCGCTGAACATTTCAGCACCGGTCTGCATGGCGCGGTAACGCGTGCTCTGCAGGGTCTCGATGGTGATGCCCTGGCGGTCGAAGAAATCGGCCAGCTGGAACAGGATGCCCGGCTTGTCGGCGGCGATCACTTCGACGATGTACGGCAGCAGGTTGGACTGCGCCTGCTTGGCCTCGGTGCGGTACCAGACCAGCTTCAGGCCTTCCTCGCGCTCGAGCCGGGTCAGCATCGCTTCCAGCTTGGCGACCGAATCCCAGGAGCCGGTGGCCAGGGCGGTGACCGAGACATCGCGGCCGACCGTGGCCAGGCGCGCGTCCACCAGATTGCAGCCGCTGTCGGCGATGCGGCGGGTGACGGACAGCAGGGGGGACTCCGGATGCGTCGTGTAGGCGTTGATCAGGAGGTGGTTTTCGCTCGGCGCGGGGCGCGGGGTGGTGTCGGTCAAGGCGATTCCGGGTAATGCAAGGCGTGAGTCTGAATGCCCGCCGGGGGCGGGAATCCACCGGTGTCCAGCATACTTGCCCGTGCTTTCGCGCCGCAAGTAACATT
Organism: Stenotrophomonas sp. STEN087; assembly: GCF_056759115.1. Taxonomy (NCBI): domain Bacteria; kingdom Pseudomonadati; phylum Pseudomonadota; class Gammaproteobacteria; order Lysobacterales; family Lysobacteraceae; genus Stenotrophomonas; species Stenotrophomonas sp. STEN087. Next base: position 49,799 of record NZ_JBRRCR010000014.1, read on the forward strand.
CAGGTGCCCCCGGCCTGTCGTGGCGGGCGTTTTCCCTCCCCAGCCAAGAGCAGCACGTCCTTGTCCCTTTCCGGCCTCATCACCGCGCTGGCGACCCCGTTCCGGGCCGACGGCTCCCTCGACCCCGACGGTTGGCAGCGCCTGCTGCACCTGCAGCTGGAGGGCGGCGTCCAAGGCGTCGTCGTCGCCGGCTCGACCGGCGAAGCCGCCACCCTGTCCGATGCCGAATACGACCAGCTGCTGGCCAGCGCGGTCGAAACCATCGCCGGCCGTGTCCCGGTCCTGGCCGGCACCGGCCTGTCGGGCACCGCCAAAACCATCGAGCAGACCCGCCGCGCCGCCGCGCTCGGCGCCACCCATGCCCTGGTGGTGACCCCGCCGTACGTGCGGCCCACCCAGGCCGGCCTGATCGCGCATTACCGCGCCGTGGCCGACCAGGGTGGCCTGCCGGTGGTGCTGTACAACGTGCCCGGCCGCACCGGCTGCGACATGCTGCCGGAGACCGTGGCCGAGCTCGCCAGCCACCCGAACATCGTCGCCATCAAGGAAGCGGTGGGCGACATGGGGCGCGTGCAGGCCCTGCTGGCCCTGGCCGGTCCGGAGTTCGCCGTGCTCAGTGGCGATGACGGCACCGCCGCCCGCTCGATCCAGGCCGGCATGGCCGGGCTGATCTCGGTCGGTTCCAACGCGCTGCCCGGTGCCTACCGCCGCATGTGCGCGCTGGCCGCCGCCCACGAACATGACGCCACCGAAGCCTGGGATGCGCGCCTGCAGCCGTTCCATGATTTCTGCGGCGTCGAGCCGAACCCGATCCCGGTCAAGGCGCTGCTGCGCCGCATCGGCATCGGCCATGACCTGCGCCTGCCGCTGCTGCCGCTTTCGGCCGCACACCAGCCCGCGGCCGACCATCTCGCCGGCGACATCGCCGCCCTTGAAGCCCTTTCCAGCCACTGACCCTTTGTCGTGGCCTGATCCAGGAGATCCACATGCGTCAATCCGTTTCCACTGTCCGCGTGCTGTCCTACGCCCTGCTTGCCGTCGCCGTCGCTGCCGGTACCACCGGCTGCTTCAAGCGCGGCGCCAAGGGTGATTACGCCCTGGCCCCCGAAATGCGTCCGCTGGAAGTGCCGCCGGATCTGAACGTCCCGGCAGGCGCCGGTGGCAACCAGGTGCCGGCGCTGAGCTCGGCCACCAAGCCGGCGGCTCCGGCTGCTCCGGCCGCCGCTGCCGCCCCGGCTGCTGGAAACAGCGGTTTCACCATCCCGGGCAGCAAGGAAGAGGCTTTCGGCAAGGTCGGCACCGCGCTGGAAGGCGTCGAAGGCGTGACCATCGCCAGCCGCGCGCAGCTGCTGGGCTCCTACGACGTGGCCTATGAAGGCAGCAACTTCCTGGTCCGCGTGGTTGCCGTCGATGCCGGTGCCTACATCTCCGCGGTCGACCCGCGTGGCATGCCGGCCACCGCCGAAGCCCCCGTGAAGCTGATTGCCGCACTGAAGGCGAAGCTGGCGCAGTAAGCGCCGGTGGAGGTTCCGCCGGGCATGGCCCGGCGCTACCTTCTGCTCTGGTAGTCGCCAACCTTGGTTGGCGCCGACCCACAAAAAAGGGCGCCGCAAGGCGCCCTTTTCGTTGCCGCAGCAGGCGCTTCTCAGCGCTCCAGCAGCGGCAGCTTGTCCGGCTTGCCGTCCCACTCGCCGGCATCGGCGGGCGGATCCTTGCGCACGGTCAGCACCGGCCACTCCTTGGCGAGCTCGGCATTGAGGCCCACGAACACTTCCTGGCCGGCCGGGACATCGTCCTCCGGGAAGATCGCGTTGACCGGGCACTCCGGCTCACAGAGGGTGCAGTCGATGCACTCGTCCGGGTCGATCACCAGGAAGTTCGGGCCTTCGTGGAAGCAGTCCACGGGGCACACTTCCACGCAATCGGTGTGTTTGCACTTGATGCAGTTTTCGGTGACGACAAAGGGCATAAGGGGGGAGGCAGATCCGTCTTCAAGCGGACAATTCTAGAACAGGTTGAACGCGCGCGCTGCCGTTGCACGCACCGGCACCCTGCGCGCTGACGATTCTGCACAGGCGGCAAGGGCATGCGGCCACCGCGCAGCAGCACTTTGCGGCACTGCACATTGCCAAGCCGGGGAAGCCCCCGGCAGACTCGATGTCCATCGGTGGACATCTGGCGGTGAAGCAGTGCGGATCGCAGGGACGGGCAGGGCATGAGCGTGTATCTGGGCATCGACGCCGGCACGCAGAGCGTGAAAGTGATCGCCTACGACGCGGCGGCACGCACGATGCTGGCGCAGCAGGCACGGCCGCTGGAACTGGCGGCGACGGCCGATGGCGGCCGCGAACAGAACGCCGCCGACTGGGTGAAGGCGCTAGTCGAGGCGATCCAGGCCCTGCCAGGGCCGGTGCGGGCGCGGGTGCGCGGGCTGGCGGTGTCCGGCCAGCAGCACGGCTTCGTCCCGCTGGGCCGCGACAACCGCGCGCTGGGCCCGGTCAAGCTGTGGTGTGACACCAGCACCGGCGCCGAATGCGAGGCGATCACCGCCGCCATGGGCGGGCCTGCGGCCTGCATTGCCGAAGCCGGCAACGACCTGCGGGTGGGCTATACGGCCTCCAAGCTGCGCTGGACCCGGCAGCACCGGCCGGAGGTGGATGCCGCGCTGGATGGCATCGCCCTGCCGCACGACTACCTGAATCTATGGCTGACCGGCCAGCGCTTCATGGAGGCCGGTGATGCCTCCGGCACCGGCTGGCTGGATGTGCGCCGGCGCGACTGGTCGCCGGCGATGCTGGCCGCCACCGACGACCGGCGTGACCTGGCCGCGCTGCTGCCGCCGTTGGTGGGCCCGGAACAGGGCTTCTCCCTGCTGCCGGCGATCGCCGCGCTGCTGGGGCTGCCGGCCGATACCCGCGTGGCGGTCGGCGGCGGCGACAACATGATGGCGGCCATCGGCACCGGCGCGGTGCGCGAGGGGCGGTTGAGCATGAGCCTGGGCACTTCGGGCACGCTGTTCGCCTGGCGCGCCACGCCCTGCGTGGATGCGCAGGGGCGCTGGGCCGCGTTCTGCGCTTCCGATGGCGGTTGGCTGCCGCTGATCTGCACGATGAACTGCACGGTCGCCACCGGCCAGACGGCCGCACTGTTGGGGCAGTCGCCGGCGCAATGCGAAACCCTGCTGGCGCAGAGCGCGCCCGGCGCCGATGGGCTGGTGATGCTGCCGTTCTTCAATGGCGAGCGCAGCCCGGACCTGCCGCTGGCGCGCGGCGCCCTGCATGGGCTGGACCTGCACAACCTGACCCCGGCCAACCTCTACCGCGCCGCGATGGAAGGCGCCAGCTACAGCCTGCGCCTCGGCTACGACGCGCTGGTTGAAGGCGGCCTGCGCGGGCAGCGCCTGGTGCTGACCGGGGGCGGTGCCAACAGCCCGGCCTGGCGCCAGTTGATCGCCGATCTGTTCCAGCTGCCGGTGGCCGTGCCGGTGCAGGCCGAAGGCGCCGCCTTCGGGGCCGCGCTGCAGGCGCTGTGGCTGTGCGAAGGGCAGGGCCAGGCGCTGGCCGACTTGGTCGATGCGCACCTGCAGTTCGACCCCGCTTTGGCCGCCCAGCCCGATCCCACCCGCGCGGCCGCGTACGAGGCCGGTTACCAGCGTTTCGTCCACCACCTGCAGGCGTTGACGCCGCTGTTCCAGCAGCGCCTGCCCTGATCCCGAAGAAGGAAGCATCGTCCATGGCAACCCCGTTCCATGTAGGTCAGCGTGAGTACTTCCCCGGCATCGGTCGCATTCCCTTCGAGGGTCGCGACTCCGACAACCCCCTGGCCTTCAAGGTCTACGACGCACAGAAGCAGATCGGCGGGCGCAGCATGGCCGAGCACCTGCGCTTTGCCGTGGCCTACTGGCACAGCTTCTGCGGCGCCGGCCAGGACCCGTTCGGGCCGGGTACCCGTGCCTATCCGTGGGACCACGGCGATACCGCGCTGGCCCGTGCCGAGGCGCGCTGCGATGCCGCCTTCGAGTTCTTCACCAAGCTGGGCGTGCCGTACTGGTGCTTCCATGACGTGGACCTGGCGCCGGACGCGGACGACATCGGCGAGTACCGCGCCAACCTCGCGCACATGGTCGAGCTGGCCAGCCAGCGCCAGCAGCAGACCGGCATGCAGCTGCTGTGGGGCACGGCCAACCTGTTCTCGCACCCGCGCTACATGAATGGCGCGGCCACCAACCCGGATTTCGCGGTGGTGGCGCGCGCGGCGGTGCAGGTGCGTGCGGCGCTGGAGGCCACCGTGGCGTTGGGCGGCAGCAACTACGTGTTCTGGGGTGGCCGCGAAGGCTATGCCTGCCTGCTCAACACCGACATGAAGCGCGAACAGGCGCACCTGGCCCGGTTCCTTGCCGCCGCCCGCGACCACGGCCGCAGCATCGGCTTCCAGGGCACGTTCCTGATCGAGCCCAAGCCGATGGAGCCGATGCACCACCAGTACGACTTCGACAGTGCCACCGTGGTCGGCTTCCTGCGCGAGCACGGGCTGGACGGCGATTTCAAGCTGAACATCGAGGCCAACCACGCCACCCTGTCCGGCCATACCTTTGCCCACGACCTGCAGGTGGCCGCCGATGCCGGCCTGCTGGGCAGCATCGACGCCAACCGCGGCAACCCGCAGAACGGCTGGGACACCGACCAGTTCCCGACCGACCTCTACGACACCGTCGGCGCCATGCTGGTGGTGCTGCGGCAGGGCGGGCTGGGCCATGGCGGCCTGAACTTCGATGCCAAGGTGCGCCGCGAGTCGACCGACCCGCAGGACCTGTTCCTGGCCCATATCGGCGGCATGGATGCCTTCGCCCGCGGCCTGGAAGTGGCCCATGCGCTGCTGCAGGCCTCGCCGCTGGAGACCTGGCGGCGCGAGCGCTATGCCAGCTTCGACCACGGCCCGGGGCAGGCCTTCGCCGCCGGCCAGCTCAGCCTGGACGACCTCTGCGCCCACGCCCAGCAGGCTGGCGAACCGCGCCAGCGTAGCGGCCGGCAGGAAGCCTATGAGAACCTGCTGAACCAGTACCTGCTGCGCTGAGCGGCCGGCCCACCTCTTTCGCGGAAGACCCAATGTCCACAGCGATTCCTGCAAACGCCGGCACGCGCGGCGAAAACACCGCCTTCATCGTCCTGATCAGCTGCGTGGCCACCCTCGGTGGCTTCCTGTTCGGCTTCGACAGTGGCGTGATCAACGGTACGGTCGACGGCCTGCGCCAGGCGTTCAATTCCAGCGAGGCGGCCTTGGGCTTCGAGGTGGCATCGATGCTGCTGGGCTGCGCGATCGGCGCGTTCGTGGCCGGGCGCCTGGGTGACCTGCTGGGCCGGCGCAGCGTGCTGATCATCTCGGCGGTGCTGTTCCTGCTGTCGGCGCTGGGTGCCGGCGCGGCGCATGCCTCGTGGCTGTTCGTGGCCGCGCGCATGGTCGGCGGCTTCGCGGTGGGCGCGGCCAGCGTGATGTCGCCGGCCTACATCGCCGAAGTGGCCTCGGCGCGCTACCGCGGCAAGCTGGCCACGGTGCAGCAGATGGCGATCATCAGCGGCCTGTTCGCGGCCTTCCTCAGTAACTTCCTGCTGGCCCGCGCCGCCGGTGCCTCCACCGAGGTGCTGTGGCTGGGGCAGGAGGCGTGGCGCTGGATGTTCTGGATGCAGGCGATTCCGTCGCTGCTGTTCCTGGTGCTGTTGCTGGCCATCCCGGAAAGCCCGCGCTTCCTGGTCGCCAAGGGGCGCCAGGCGCAGGCCGAGGCGGTGCTGGTGAAGCTGTACGGCGCGGCCGAGGCCCGCACCAAGCGCAGCGAGATCGAGGGCAGCCTGGCCCAGGACCAGCACCGGCCGAGCTTTGCCGACCTGAAGGACAAGACCACCGGGCGCCTGCGCAGCATCGTCTGGGTGGGTATCGGCCTGGCGGTGCTGCAGCAGCTGGTGGGCATCAACGTGGTGTTCTACTACGGCGCGGTGCTGTGGCAGGCGGTGGGCTTCTCGGAGAACGATGCGCTGCTGATCAACGTGCTGTCCGGCGCGCTGAGCATCGGTGCCTGCCTGGTGACGGTGCTGCTGATCGACCGCATCGGCCGCAAGCCGCTGCTGTGGGTCGGTTCGGTCGGCATGGCCATTGCGCTGGCGCTGATGGTGGTGGCCTTTGCCAGCGGCAGTCTGGTCGATGGCAGGCTGCAGCTGTCCGACGGCATGGGCCGGCTGGCGCTGGTGGCGGCCAACGTCTACGTGGTGTTCTTCAACATGTCGTGGGGCCCGGTGATGTGGGTGATGCTGGGCGAGATGTTCCCGAACCAGATCCGCGGCTCGGCGCTGGCGGTGGCCGGCGCGGCGCAGTGGACGTCGAACTTCGCCATCACGGTCACCTTCCCGATGCTGCTGGCCGGCATCGGCCTGGCCGGCGCCTACGGCATCTATACCGTCGCCGCCTTCCTCTCCATCTTCTTCGTGGTCCGCTACGTGCGCGAAACCAAGGGCAAGGAACTGGAGCAGATGGAAGGCTGACGGCGGGTCTGCGTTTCAGCGCCTCCTTTCTCCGTGGGGGAGGCGGCAGGCCAGCCGATCCAGGACACGCCGTGAACCCCCCTCCGGGTCCGGCCCAGCCGCTGGCGGCTGTGCGTTCGGGCGCTTGCGAAGCAGTGCTTCGCAAGCAAAGCGTCCTCACCCATGGGGGCTCGATGGCGCCATCCATGGCGCCAACGGTCCTGGATCGGCTGGCCTGCCGCCTCTCCACACATTGCGGGTGGCGGACGCAGGTCTGCGCGTCGGAGTTGAATTAGCTGCGGAGGAGCGAGGCTGTTCTTGCCGCCGTCGCGGGAAACTGTCAGGAGGGGGCGGGCCACCCTGGCCTGGACCGTTGGCGCCATGGATGGCGCCATCGAGCACCATGGAAGGGCTTTTGCGTGTCCAGGCCAGGGTGGCCCGCCCCCTCAAGCGCAGGAGCAGGGAGGCGCCACAGCGACCAAGCACCCGAAGCCACAAACCCCGGAAAACGGAAAAGCCCGCACGAAGGCGGGCTTTTTCGGTTCCTGCTGCTGCGACTGGTGCTCCCTAGGGGACTCGAACCCCTGTTTTAGCCTTGAGAGGGCCACGTCCTAACCACTAGACGAAGGGAGCATAAAATTGTCGCTGCCGAGGCAGGAGCGCTAGTATATGCACCTCGATGCCATTGGGCAATCCCGAAACTTCAACCGGAAGCGCCAACATCAATTCCTCTGCTCCATCACCGTTCAGCCTGCGCGTCATCCCGCGCGACCAGCACACGATCTCCCGCAAGGACATCAGCCCGAACGCTCTGCGCGTGCTGTACCGCCTGCGCGATTCCGGCTTCGGCGCCTACCTTGTCGGCGGCGCCGTGCGCGATCTGCTGGTCAATGGCCGCCCCAAGGATTTCGACGTGGCCACCGACGCCACGCCCGAACAGGTCAAGCAGCTGTTCCGCAACTGCCGCCTGATCGGCCGCCGTTTCCGCCTGGCCCACGTGGTCTTCGGCCGCGAGATCATCGAAGTCGCTACCTTCCGCGCCAACAGCGATGACGGCAGCGGCGACCGCGAAATGGAAAACGGCATGCTCGTGCGCGACAACGTGTACGGCACCATCGAAGACGATGCCGTCCGCCGCGACTTCACCTGCAACGCCCTGTACTACGCCATCGAGGATTTCTCGGTGCGCGACTACACCGGCGGCTTCGAAGACGTGCAGGCGCGCCTGATGAAGCTCATCGGCGATCCGGTGCAGCGCTACCAGGAAGACCCGGTGCGCATGCTGCGTGCGGTGCGCCTGGCCGCCAAGCTCGGCTTCCAGATTGAAGAAGGCACCGCCGCGCCGATCCCGCACCTGGCCAACCTGCTCAACGAGGCCGCCCCGGCGCGCCTGTTCGAGGAAGTGCTGAAGCTTTTCCTGTCCGGGCACGGCGTCGCCAGCTTCGAAGGCCTGGAACGTTACGGCCTGTTCGACGTGTTGTTCCCCGAAAGCGCCAAGGCCCTCAAGTCCAACCGTACCGGTGCGCTGCGCCGCATGCTGGTGGAAGGCCTGGCCAACACCGATGCGCGCGTGGCCAACGACGAGCCGGTCTCGCCGGCGTTCCTGTTCGCACTGCTGCTGTGGCCGGCGTACTGCCGTGCCCAGGCCAGCCTGCTCAAGCAGGGTGTCGCCCCGGAAGAGGCGCAGCGCCGCGCCGCGGACCGGGTCACCGTGCAGCAGCTGAGCACCATCGCCCTGCCGCGCCGCTTCTCGCTGCCGATGCAGGAAATCTGGCTGCTGCAGTCGCGCTTCAGCTCGCGCCAGCGCAAGCGCGTGTTCCGCACGCTCACCCATCCGCGCTTCCGCGCCGCGTTCGACTTCCTGGCCCTGCGCCAGGTCGCCTCGGCCGAGCACGAAGCCGACGTGGCGTTCTGGCGCGAAGCACAGGCGCAGTCCGGGCATGAGCTGGAATCCTCGCTGGATGCCATCCACACCGAGGGCGGGGACGAAGAGGGTGGGGCACCGCGCAAGCGTCGCCGCCGTCGTCGTCGCACCGGTGCTGCCGCCGGCGGCGCCGCCGAGTAAGCCATGACCCTTGCCTGGATCGGCCTGGGGGCCAACCTGGGTGACGCGGTCACCACCGTCCGCGCGGCCATCGCCGCGCTGGATGGCCTGCCCGGCACGCAGCTGCGGCAGGCCTCGCCCCTGTACGCCACGCCGGCCTGGGGCAACGAAGACCAGCCGCCGTTCGTCAACGCGGTTGCCGGGGTCGAGACCACCCTGGCCGCCGGCGATCTGCTGCAGGCGATGCTCGCGCTGGAACAGCAGTTCGGCCGCGTGCGCGACCCCGCCGTGCACTGGGGCCCGCGCGCGCTCGACCTGGACCTGCTGTTGTACGGCGACCAGGTGCTGGATGAGCCCGGCCTGCAGGTACCGCATCCCTACCTGCACGAACGCGCCTTCGTGCTGGTGCCGTTGGCCGAGATCGCACCGGATCTGGCCATTCCCGGGCATGGACGCGTGCAGGATGCAGTGGTGCGGGTCGATGCCTGCGGGATCGCGCCGATAGGGTGATAATGACCGGGTTATCTCCCCCGGTTATCAGCACATGAGCACCCACGCAGACAGCAAGCCCTGGACCGTTCCCGCACTGGCCGAAGCCAAGCGCAATGGCCAGAAGCTGGTCATGTTGACCGCTTACGACGCCAGCTTTGCCCGTACGTTCGACGCCAATGGCGTGGACCTGATCCTGATCGGCGATTCGCTGGGCATGGTCGTGCAGGGCCATGATTCGACCCTGCCGGTGACCGTCGCCGACATGGTCTATCACACCCGTGCGGTGTCCCGCGTGCTGCAGCGTGCGCTGCTGGTGGCCGACCTGCCGTTCGGCGCCGACGCCACCCCCGAGCGCGCGCTGGAGGCTTCGCTGCAGCTGCTGCAGGCCGGCGCCGAGATGGTCAAGATCGAAGGTGCCGGCTTCAAGGTCGACATCGTGCGCTACCTGGTCGAGCGCGAGATTCCGGTCTGTTCGCACCTGGGCCTGACCCCGCAGTCGGTGCTGCGCCTGGGCGGCTTCAAGATCCAGGGCCGTGGCGATGCCGCGCGCCAGCTGGTGGAAGACGCCAAGGCCGTGGCTGCCGCCGGTGCCGCGCTGATCGTGCTCGAATGCATGCCGACCCCGGTGGCCGCCGAAGTGACCGCAGCCGTCAGCGTGCCGACCATCGGCATCGGTGCCGGCCCGCAGTGCGATGGCCAGGTGCTGGTGATGCACGATTTCATCGGCCTGGACAGCGGCCACCGCCGTCCGAAGTTCGTCAAGGACTTCCTGGCCGAAGGCGGTTCGGTGGCCGGTGCCACCCGCGCCTATGCCGACGCCGTGCGCGACGGCAGCTTCCCCGACGAACAGCACGCCTACGCCCAATGATCCAGACCTTCAACGAGCTCGGCGCGCTGCGCGAGCAGATCGCACAGTGGAAGCAGCAGGGCCTGCGCGTGGCGCTGGTGCCGACCATGGGCAACCTGCACGGTGGCCACCATTCGCTGGTGACGCTGGCGCGGCAGTACGCCGACAAGGTCGTGGCCAGCATCTTCGTCAACCCGACCCAGTTCGGGCCGAATGAAGACTTCAGCCGCTACCCGCGCACGCCCGAGGCCGACGTGGCCGGGCTGGAGCAGGTCGGCTGCGATGCGGTGTGGCTGCCCAGCGTCGAGGCGATGTACCCGCTGGGCGTGGACAAGACCACGCAGATGCACGCCCCGGGCGTGAGCGAAGTACTGGAGGGCGCCAGCCGCCCCGGCCACTTCGATGGCGTCTGCACGGTGGTCGCGCGCCTGTTCCTGCAGGTGCAGCCGGACGTGGCCGTGTTCGGCCGCAAGGACTACCAGCAGCTGGCCGTGATCAAGCAGATGGTGGCCGAGCTGTCGTTCCCGATCCAGATCGTCGGTGCCGAGATCGTGCGTGACGACGATGGCCTGGCCAAGAGCTCGCGCAACCAGTACCTGGATGCCAGCCAGCGCCCGCTCGCCTCCACCATCCACCGCACCCTGCTGGGCATGCGCGAGGGCTATGTGGCCGGGCAGACGCGTGCGCAGATCGAGGCCGATGCCACCGCCGCGCTGCAGGCGGCCGGCTTCCAGGTGGACTACGCGGTGCTGCGCACCCCCGAGCTGGCCGAGCCGACCTTCGACGGCGGCGGCCGGGTGGCGCTGATCGCTGCCCGCCTGGGCAGCACCCGGTTGATCGACAATCTGGAATTCTGATGCCTGCGGGGTCGGATCCCTTTCCCGGTGGGAAAGGGCTCTGACCTCACGTCCAGCCCGCTACCTGAACAGGTTGCCGGCCGTGATGCCCCGCGCTGCGCGGGTGCTAGAATCCCCGCTTTCCTTTGCGTTGTGCCGTGCCATGCATCTGTCCCTGCTGAAGACCAAGATCCACCGCGCCACCGTTACCCATTCCGAGCTGAACTACGAAGGCTCGATCGCCATCGACGACAACCTGCTGGCTGCCACGGGCATCCGCGAGTTCGAGCAGGTGCACATCTGGGACGTGACCAACGGTGCGCGCTTCTCGACCTACGCCATCCGTGCCGAAGCCGGCAGCGGCGTGGTGTCGCTCAACGGTGGCGCTGCACGCCACGTGCAGGTCGGTGACATCATCATCATCGCTGCGTTCGCCAGCATGACCGAGCAGGAAGCCGACAGCTTCAAGCCGAAGCTGGTGTACGTGGACGGCAACAACCAGATCACCCACACCAACGACACGATCCCGACCCAGGCCGCATGACAACGAACAACGGATTCGACTCGCTGCATTCCCACGCCCAGCGCCTGGAGGGCGCAAGCATCCCCAGCCTCCTCGCCGCCGAACCCGGCCGCGTGCAGGACCTGGCGCTGCGGGTCGGTCCGTTGTACGTCAATTTCGCCCGGCAGAAATACGATGCCGCGGCGCTGCAGGCGTTGCTGGCACTCGCCGCCGACCGTGATGTCGGCGGTGCCATCACCCGCCTGTTCCGCGGCGAGCAGGTCAACCTGACTGAAGGCCGCGCCGCGCTGCACACCGCGCTGCGTGGCGACGGGGTCGATGCGCCGGTGGCGGCCGAGGCCTATGCCACCGCGCGCGAAATCCGCCAGCGCATGGGCGTGCTGGTGCGCGTGCTGGAAGACAGCGGCGTGACCGACGTGGTCAGCGTCGGCATCGGCGGTTCCGATCTGGGCCCGCGCCTGGTGGCCGATGCGCTGCGCCCGGTGACCGGTGCGCGCCTGCGCGTGCATTTCGTGTCGAACGTGGACGGCGCCGCCATGCAGCGCACGCTGGCCACGCTGGATCCGGCGAAGACCGCCGGCATCCTCATTTCCAAGACCTTCGGTACCCAGGAAACCCTGCTCAACGGGCAGATCCTGCACGACTGGCTGGGTGGCAGCGAGCGCCTGTACGCGGTCAGCGCCAACCCCGAGCGTGCGGCCAAGGCCTTCGCCATCGCCGCCGATCGCGTGCTGCCGATGTGGGACTGGGTGGGTGGCCGTTATTCGCTGTGGTCGGCGGTCGGTTTCCCGATCGCACTGGCGATTGGTTTCGAGCGTTTCGAGCAGCTGCTGGACGGTGCCGCGCAGATGGATGCGCACGCGCTGGACGCGCCGCTGGAGCGCAACCTGCCGGTGCTGCACGGCCTGACCGACATCTGGAACCGCAACGTGCTGGGCCATGCCACGCACGCGGTGATGACCTATGACCAGCGCCTGGCGCTGCTGCCGGCCTACCTGCAGCAGCTGGTGATGGAAAGCCTGGGCAAGCGCGTGCAGCGTGACGGCCAGCCGGTCACCACCGACACCGTGCCGGTGTGGTGGGGCGGGGCGGGCACCGATGTGCAGCACAGCTTCTTCCAGGCGCTGCACCAGGGCACCAGCATCATCCCGGCCGACTTCATCGGCTGCGTGCACAACGATGATCCGTACACGGTCAACCACCAGGCGCTGCTGGCCAACCTGCTGGCGCAGACCGAGGCGCTGGCCAACGGCCAGGGCAGCGATGACCCGCACCGCGATTACCCGGGTGGCCGCCCGAGCACGCTGATCCTGCTCGACGCGCTGACCCCGCAGGCGCTGGGCGCGCTGATCGCCATGTACGAACACGCCGTGTACGTGCAGTCGGTCATCTGGAACATCAACGCCTTCGACCAGTTCGGTGTCGAGCTGGGCAAGCAGCTGGCCAGCGGCCTGCTGCCGGCGCTGCAGGGCGAGGATGTGGCGATTGCCGATCCGATGACCCGCGAGATCCTGGCGCAGCTGAAGGGCTGACGCTCTGGTAGTGCCGGCCGCTGGCCGGCATCCAGGCGATGCTTCCGTCGTTCATGGGTTTGCCGGCCAGCGGCCGGCACTACCGGGGCAGGGCGGCGCCGCGTCAGCGGCTCGGGTCGCGTTCCGGGCTCGGCCGCTTGGCCAGCTTGCGCTGCAGCGAGCGCCGGTGCATTCCCAGCAGGCGCGCGGCGGCCGACACATTGCCGCCGGTCTCGTGCATCGCCTGCTGGATGTGTTCCCACTGCAGGCGACTGATCGGCGTCATCGCGTCGGGCACTTCCATTTCGCCGTCATCGGCCGGGCCGTCATCTTCCTCGCCCAGTGCACGCAGGATCATCGGCACCGTCGCCGGTTTCGGCAGGTAATCATCCGCACCCAGCTTGATCGCCTCCACCGCGGTGGCGATGCTGGCGTAGCCGGTTACCAGCAGGATCCGCATGTCCGCACGCAGGGCGCGCAATGGCTGGATCAACGCCAGCCCGGAATCGCTGCCCAGCTTCAGGTCGATCAAGGCGAACGCGGGCGGGTGCTGGCGGGCCAGGGCCAGCGCGCTGGCGGCATCCTGCGCGGTCTGCGTCTCCAGCCCCTTGCGGGCCAGGCTGCGCTGCAGCGTGCGCAGGTACAGTTCGTCGTCGTCGACCAGCAGGCCGAGGGTTGAGGCAGTCATGGGGTTTCCTCGTGGGGAGCCAGGGGCAGGCGGAAGCCGACGCGGCTGCCGGCGCCTTGCGCCGGGCGCATCCACATCTCGCCCTGCAGGCGTTCGATGGTGGCGTGGGACAGGGCCAGGCCGACGCCCATGCCCTCACTCTTGCTGCTGCCGAACAGCTTGCCCGGCAGCACCGCGGCGCGCGCGTTGAAGCCATGGCCGTAGTCGCGCACTTCGCCGATCAGATCCTCGCCGTCGATCCGCAGCTCCAGGTCCACGCGCGATCGCCCGGCCTGTTCGCCGGCATCGGCAGCGTTGTTCAGCAGCACCATCAGCAGGTGGCCGACGCCGGGGTCCAGCGGCAGGCGCAGCGGTGCATCGTCATTGCGGTGCAGGTCGATGGTCGGGCGCACCAGCCGCCACTGTTCCAGCACCTGCTGGGCGCTGGAGTGGCTGCGGCCGGGGCCGTCGGTGGAGGCCGGTGCAGCCAGCGCCAGCACGCGCTCACGACACTGCACCAGCAGCTCGCGCAGGGTTTCCATGTCCTCGCGTACTTCCGGTTCTTCGCTGCGCTCGGCCACATCGTCGGCGAGCAGGGTCATGGTCGCCAGCGGGGTGTTCAGCTCGTGCGCCACCGAGGCCGCATGGGTGGCCAGGGCGACGATGCCTTCGTTGCGGGCGAAACGCTCGCGCAGCGCTGACAGTTCCAGCTCGCGCACACGCAGGGCCATCGCCAGGCGGGTCGAGAAGGTCAGCACCACCGCCGCCGACAGCAGGAAGTTGGCGACCACGCCCCAGCGGTTGAGATCGAGTGCGCGGAAGTAGCCGCTCGGCAGCGGTTGCCCGAACAGGCCGCTGGCGGCGTAGCCGAGCAGGCAGGCGGTGGCCACCGCCAGGGCCCAGCGCAGGGGCAGGGCGAAGGCGGCCAAGGCAATCAGGATCAGGAACAGCGAGCCGAAGGGGTTGGCGATGCCGCCACTCCAGCCGACCATCCAGGTCAGGATGATGACGTCGACCAGGATGTGGCCGAACGCGGTCAGCGGCGCGGTATCGTCCGGTTCCGGGCGCAGCTGCGTATACAGGTTGAACGCGGCCAGCACGGCCACGCCCGCCCACAGCGGCAGCTGCGGCAGCGGCAGGCCGAGGACCCAGGTGGCGACCAGGATCGTCGCGGCCTGGCCGGCCACGGCCAGCCAGCGCAGGCTGCACAGGGTGCGTAGGAAGGGGGCGTCGGGACCGGTCATGCCCGACCATCGTATGCGTTCACCGGGCAACCTGCCTGCGACAATCGGCCGCAGTCGTGCCGACGGCTGAATGGGAATCGCCCGGAATGCAGGGCCGGGCGGTAGAATGCGCCCATGCACGACGCCGTCACCCGCCCGACCCAACCCTCCGATGCCACCGCCTGGTCCCGTCGCCAGACCCATGCCGTCCAGATCGGCGGGGTCACCGTAGGTGGCGGCAAGCCCGTGGTGGTGCAGTCGATGACCAACACCGACACCTCCGACGTCGCCTCCAGCGTGAAGCAGGTGGCCGAGTTGTGGCGGGCCGGTTCGGAAATGGTGCGGTTGACCGTCAACACTGTCGAGGCGGCCGCGGCCATCCCGCGCATCGTCGACAAGCTGGCGATGATGGGCATCGACGTGCCGCTGATCGGTGACTTCCACTACAACGGCCACCAGCTGCTGACGGCCGAGCCGGCCTGCGCCGAAGCGCTGGCCAAGTACCGCATCAATCCGGGCAACGTCGGCTTCGGCAAGAAGAAGGACCTGCAGTTCGCCCAGTTGATCGAGTTCGCCATCCGCTACAACAAGCCGGTGCGCATCGGTGCCAACTGGGGCTCGCTGGACCAGGCCCTGGCGGCGAAGCTGATGGACGAGAACAACCACCGCGAACAGCCCTGGGACGCCGGCCGCGTGCTGCGCGAGGCGCTGATCCGTTCGGCGCTGGATTCGGCCGAGCAGGCGGTGGAGATCGGCCTGCCGCGCGATCGCATCATTCTTTCGGCCAAGGTCAGCGGCGTGCAGGAACTGATCGCGGTGTACCGCGACCTGGCCCAGCGTTCGGATTTCGCCCTGCACCTGGGCCTGACCGAAGCCGGCATCGGCAGCAAGGGCATCGTCGCTTCGGCGGCGGCGCTGAGCGTGCTGCTGCAGGAAGGTATTGGTGACACCATCCGCATTTCGCTGACGCCCGAGCCGGGCCAGTCGCGTACGCAGGAAGTGATCGTCGCCCAGGAACTGCTGCAGACCACCGGCCAGCGCGCCTTCACCCCGCTGGTCACCGCCTGCCCGGGCTGCGGCCGCACCACCTCCGAGTTCTTCCAGGAACTGGCCAAGGTCGTGCAGAACCACGTGCGCGAGAAGATGCCGGTCTGGAAGGTGCAGCACCCGGGTGCCGAGAACATGATCCTGGCGGTAATGGGTTGCATCGTCAATGGTCCGGGTGAGTCGCGCCACGCCAACATCGGCATTTCCCTGCCGGGTACCGGCGAAACGCCGGCCGCGCCGGTGTTCGTCGACGGCGAGAAGAAGGTGACCCTGCGTGGCGACAACATCGCCCAGGAATTCGTTGCCCTGATCGACGACTACGTCGAACAGAAGTATGTCCGGATCGCCGGGTAAGCCGGCGATCCTGGCCGCGCCGGAACCGGCGTCCGGCTTCCGACACTGGATGGGGCGCAATACGTGGCGCCTGGTGCTGCTGTTTGCCGGCGTGCTGCTGCCGCTGGCCGGCTTCGTCGCCCTGGCCGATGAAGTGCACGAGTTCGAGTCGTTCCATTTCGACGCCCCGCTGCTGTGGCAGATGCACGGGCTGCATTCGCCGTGGCTGGACCGCTGCTTCGTGCTGTTGTCGAAACTGGGCTACGAATGGTTCCTGATTCCGGCGGACGTGCTGATCGTCGGCGCGCTGCTGTGGCGGCGGCGCTGGCGCGAGGCGACCTTCGTGGCCGTGTGCTTCGTCGGCTCGGCGCTGCTGAACATGGGCAGCAAGCAGTTCTTCCAGCGCGACCGCCCCAGCCTGTGGGAATCGATCGCGCCGGAATCGACGTTCAGCTTCCCCAGCGGGCACGCGATGGGCACCATGACCCTGGCCGCGACCCTGGTGCTGCTGGCGTGGAACACCCGCTGGCGCTGGCCGGTGCTGGTGCTGGCGCCGCTGTTCAGCCTGCTGGTCAGCCTCTCGCGGGTCTACCTGGGGGTGCATTACCCCTCCGATATCCTCGCCGGATGGTGTGCGGCGCTGGTTTGGGTGGTAGGGTGCTATCTGGTCATGTTCAGTCGCCGGCAACCTTGGCGACACCGCGGTTCGCCGCCAGCAGCGGCCAGCGAAGCGATCGCAACAGGGGAGTGACGTGGATGCCCCTTCGGGGACGTCCATGCAGCAGCAGGTTGTTTCGTTGTAACGGGTTCTGTGGGACAGGGGGCAACATCGATGTGCGAAGAATGTGATGCGCAAGGCAGATTGCCGTTTTTGCGCAGTCATCGTGCTTGCGGTGCCCGGATGCCCTGCCTAGCGTGGCCCGCAATGGCCGCATTCGAAGAGGTACGTGAATGACGATTCGAGTCTACCTGGTGGACGACCACGCGCTGGTCCGCACCGGTATGAAGATGATCCTGTCGGGTGAAACCGACATCGAGGTGGTGGGCGAAGCGGAGACCGGCGAGGACGGCCTGCGCGAGATCCGCCAGCTGCTGCCGGACGTGGTGCTGTGCGACCTGCACCTGCCGGGCGTCAGTGGCATGGAAGTGACCGAGCGCATCGTCCGTGGCCACCGCGCCACGCGCGTGGTGATCGTGTCCGTGCTGGAAGACGGCCCGCTGCCGAAGCGACTGCTGGAGGCGGGCGCCGCCGGCTACATCGGCAAGGGCTGCGATGCGCAGGAGCTGCTGCGTGCGGTGCGTGACGTGGCGGCCGGGCGCCGTTACCTGGGCACCAGCATCGCGCAGAACCTGGCGCTGTCCACGGTGGAAGGCAATGCCTCGCCGTTCGATACGCTGTCGCCGCGCGAGCTGGAAGTGGCGCTGCTGCTGACCCAGGGCCTGCGCCAGGAAGACATCGCGCGGCGCCTGAGCCTGAGCGCGAAGACGGTGAACACGCACAAGGCGCGGTTGTTCGAGAAGATGGGGATCAGCGACAACATCGCGCTGGCGCGCATGGCCAGCCAGTACGGGCTGGTGGATCCGGCACGGCCGCTGTAACAGCGTCGGCTACAGCCGGGTCAGAGCCCATTCCAGCGGAAAGGGATCAGACCCGGGCCCGGGT
>NZ_JBRRCR010000015.1:0-66635 GCF_056759115.1 Stenotrophomonas sp. STEN087
GCGGGGGCCCGCCGCCCCCGCCCCCCCGGGCCGCGCGCGCGCCCGCCCCCCCCCCCCCCCCCCCCCCCCCCCCCCCCCCCCCCCCCCCCCCCCACTACCGGCGCGCCATCACGCGGCCACGCGCGGGCGCCGCTCCGGCTGCAGGCGGAACGCCGACACCGCTTCGGCCAGCGCCTGCACCTGGGCCTGCATGTGCGCGGTCGATGCGCCAGCTTCCTCCACCAGGCTGGCATTGCGCTGGGTGCTCGATTCCATCTGCACGATGGTCTGGTTCACCTGCGCGATGCCGGCGTGCTGGTCCTGCGATGCACTGCGGATGGCCGTGAGCAGTTCGGCCAGCTGCTGCACGCTGCCGACGATCTCTCCCATGGTGGTACCGGCCTGCTCGGCCTGCACATTGCCCTGGCCGACGCGGGTGACCGAATCCTCGATCAGCTCCTTGATCTGCTTGGCCGCCTCGGCACTGCGCTGGGCCAGCAGGCGCACTTCGGACGCCACCACGGCGAAGCTGCGGCCCTGCTCGCCGGCACGCGCGGCTTCCACGGCGGCGTTCAGCGCCAGGATGTTGGTCTGGAAGGCGATGCCGTCGATCAGCTGGGTGATGTCGCCGATGCGGCGCGAGGCTTCGCTGATGCCATGCATGGTGGCTACCACTTGGCCGACGGCCTGGCCGCCACGCGCGGCCACCGCCGCCGCGCCCTGCACCAGCGCATCGGCGCGGCCGGCGGCATCGGCGTTGCGGCCGACGGTGTCGGTCAGTTCGTGCATCGACGCGGCGGTCTCTTCCAGGTTGGCCGCCTGCTGTTCGGTACGCTGCGAAAGATCATGGTGGCCGGCGACGATCTCGCCCACGCCCACATCCAGCCGCGACGTGGCCTGCTGGATGCGGGTGACGATGCGGCCGAGCTGGCCGACGGTGGCATTGGCATCGTCGCGCATGCGCGCGAACACGCCCTGCAGGTCGCCCTCCATGCGCACGCTCAGGTCACCGCGGGCCAGTGCCGCCAGCAGCGCCTGTAGATCGCCCAGATTGGTTTCGAACGTGGCCAGCAGATGGTTGATGCTGGTGGACAATGTACGCACGAAGCCCTGCTTGCCTTCCAGCGCGATGCGACCTTGCAGTTCACCGTGTGCGGCCGCGTCGACCAGCGCGGCCACTTCGGTTTCCAGCAGGGTTTCCAGCGCGCGGCTGCGCCATTCCACCGCCACGCCGAGGAAATGACCTTCATCGACGATCGCGTTGGCGATCAGCTGGTAGCGCACGCCGAGGTGATTGATCTCGCGTTCCTCGCTGCGGCGCACGCCGGACAGGCTGGTCATGACCGGGTGCAGGCGAACGGCATCGCTGCCAACCAGTGCGTCGGCCGGCATGCCCAGCAGCTGCAGCAGGGCGGGATTGGCGTAGGCCACCTGCCCTTCCGCATCGATCACCATCAGCCCGGTCTGTGCGCTGTCCAGCGCCTGGCGCACGCGGGTGTTGCCACGGGCCACCGCGCGTTCCTCCTCGATGCGCGCGCGCAGTCGCTGCTGCATGTCGATCAGGCGCTGCGCCAGCTGGCCGATCTCATCGTTGGCGTTGTGCACGCGCAGGGTGGTGTCGAGGCGATCATCGGCAATGTCCCTGGCGAAACGCAGGGTGTCCTGGATCGGACGGCGTACCGCGCGCAGCACCAGCACCAGGCTGGTGATCAGCACACCGGCCACCAGCACGAGCGTGGCGGCGAACAGCACGCTCATGGTGCGTGCACCGGCCTGCTGGCGTGCCTGCGCCTGGGCCAGCGCCTGCACCTGGGCCTTCTGGAAGGCGGCCAGTGCAGGCGCCACGCTGGCGGCGGTATCCAGCAGCGACTGGGCTTCCACATCCAGGCCGACGCGGGCGGCGGTGTAGCCCAGCAGCGCGGCCTGGTAGGCATCCATGTCGGTGCGCAGGCTTTCCTGCGCCTCGGCCGGCAAGCCGGCCAGGGCCAGGTCGAAGGGCAGTTTTTCTTCGCTGGCGCGGTCGGCATGGGTGGAATCGCCATCGAGCAGCAGCAACGCCTCCTGCCGACGCATCTTCTGCACATGCAGTTCCAGCGCCGGACGCTGCAGCGCGGTCACGTTCGCCTGCAGCGTGTCTGCGGCCCGCTGCAGCTGCGCGGCCAGGCCCGCGTCGCCGCGGCCCATCTCATCCACGCGCTCGAACAGCGCGGCGATGCCCTGCGAAAAGCCGTCGACCGCCTCGGCCAGGGACTGCAGCGCCTTGCGCCGGCCGGCATCCATCGGCATCGCGCGCAGCGCCTGCAGATCCTGCTTCAGCTCCTGCTGGGTGGCCAGCAGCTGGCTGCGGTCGGCATCATCGAAACTGCGCGCATACTGTGTCTGCAGGCGCCGTGCTTCGGCCACGCGGGTGGCCAGCGCCGCCGCCAGATCGCTGCCGTGCTGGTAGCTGGCCTGGGTGCGGGCAGCCTGTGCGCTGGCGTGGCCGGTCCAGGCGTAGACGCCGGCGATGGCGACCAGGCCCAGGCCGCAGACCCACAAGGTGGCCTTCAGCTTGTCGGCCACGCTGAGCCGGTGCGGCTGCAGCCAGCGCAACGGGCCGGGAAACGCCGAGCGCAGCCCATCGAAGTGGGTGCGCAGGGACCGAAGGCGAACAACCGCGGTCGACATGACAGACTCCAGGCAAAAGGACGCACCTGTATCGGCCTGGATCAGCGGGACTTTAGAACTATTTTCGAGAACTGCCACCGGGGCGCACTTGCGGTCTTTGTACCGGCCGCAGGCGACGGGGCGATGACATCGGCGCCCTGCCCTTGACCTCAACCCCGGTTGCGGTTGCACAGTAGGTGTCCCTGCCCCGCCTGGTGCCGTCATGACCACGCTCGATATCCCCCGCTACCTGCAGCGCCTGCAGCTGCCGGCCGCGCCGCCGGCCACCCTGGCCGGGCTGACCCTGCTGCAGCAGCGCCACAACGCCCATGTGCCGTTCGAGACCCTCACCTGCCTGCTGCGCGATGCGGTGCCGATCGACCTGGACAGCGTGCAGCGCAAGCTGCTGGACGCGCAGCGCGGCGGTTACTGCTTCGAGCTCAATGGCGCCTTCCTCACACTGCTGCAGGCGCTGGGCTTCGATGCCCATGCCCTCAGCGCGCGCGTGCTGCTGTCGGCCGCCGAAGGCGAACTGACGCCACGCACCCATCTGTTGATCCGGGTGCGGCTGGACGGCGAGGACTGGCTGGTGGATACCGGCTTCGGCAGCCTGACCCCGACCGTGCCGCTGCGCCTGCTGGAAACAGCCGCACAGGACACGCCGCATGAACGCTACCGGCTGCAGCGCCTGGATGACGGCGATTACCTGTTGGCGGCCAGCAGCGGTGACGACTGGCGGTCGCTGTACCGGTTCGACCTGACGTCGCCGGCGGCGGCCGACAACGAGGTGGGCAACTGGTATGTGTGCACGCACCCGCACTCGAGTTTCCCCGGGGAACTGCGTGCTTCGCTGACGTGGCCGGAGGGGCGGCGCACGATCGGCAGCGGCAACTACACCGAGTACCGGCCAGGCCACGCGCCGGAGAAGCGTGCGCTGCGCGATGTGGCCGATGTGCGGCAGGTGCTGCAGGAACGCTTTGGCGTGCGGCTGCCGGACGATGCGCGGCTGGACCCGGCCATTGCCGGGTGGCTGCAACGCTGGCAGGCGACGAATTGCGCACGTTGATTCTGTAGAGCCGAGCCCATGCTCGGCTCTACAATTTGGCGTCAGGCCGTTATCGGGGCCTGCACGGCGATGCGGTTGCCTTCGCTGTCGGCGATCTCCGCCACGCGCCAGCCCCTGCCTCGGCGGGGCCGAATCGCAGCGCGGCACCCGCCTGCAGCGCACGGGCAAGGCTGGCATCGAGATCCTGCACGCCGACATAGATGCGCGCGCCCCGCTCGGACGGCAGGTAATCCGCGCCATGGACCAGCGCCATGCTGGCACCGCCTGCATCGTCGTCGAACGGCAGGTACGCCATCGTGCAGTCGTGCACCTCCACCGGGGCACCGATTTCCACCTGCAGCCACTGCTGGTAGAACGCGATGGCGCGGGCCAGGTCGGCCACCGGAATCTCGACGTGCATGACAGGGTTCATCGCCGCACCATACCGCTTCAGATGATGCGCAGGGTAATCGCCTTCAGCACTGCGCGGGTGCGGTCGCGGGTGCCCAGCTTGTCGAGGATGCTGGACACGTAGTTCTTCACCGTGCCTTCGGCCAGGAACAGGCTGCGCGCGATTTCCTTGTTGCTGTAGCCACCGGCCAGCAGGCGCAGGATGGCCACTTCGCGTTCGCCGAAGGTGTCGCTGGGCGGCGCTTCATCGTGGAAGCGGTAGCGCGAGCGCACCGGTTCGGTACTGACCGGCAGCAGCAGGGTTTCGCCAGCGGCGACGCGCTCGATGGCTTCGCGCAGGTCGGCCGGCGCTGCATCCTTCAGCAGGAACCTCTGTGCACCCGCTTCGCTGGCGCGCAGCAGCAGGTCGCTTTCATCGAAGGTGGTCAGAAGCAGGCAGGGCGTGGCGTCGCCGCGCCCTCGCAGCTGGCGCAGTGCCTCGATGCCATCCAGGCCGGGCATGCGGATATCACTGAGCACCACGTCCACCGGCTGCGTGGCCAGCGCATCCAGCAGTGCCTGGCCATCCTCGGCTTCCAGCACCACCTGCACGCCCAGGCCCTGCAGCAGCGCGCGCAGGCCGGCGCGGACCAGGGCCTGGTCATCGGCCAGGGCGACACGGATCGGTGCGCCGCTCATGCCGGCAACCGCGCGATCAGGTGCATGCCGCCCTGCTCGGTACGGGCCAGCTCCAGCTGCCCCTGCACATCGGCCAGGCGCTCACGCATGCCGGAAATGCCATTGCCCTCGCGGATGCGCTCGGCGCGCTGGCCGTCATCGCGGATATCGATACGCAACCGGGAATCCTCTTCGCTCATCGTCAGCCATACGTTATCGGCTTCGCCATGCCGTGCGGCGTTGGTCAGGGCTTCCTGCACCAGGCGCAGCACCGTCTCGGCCGTGCGTGGATCGGTGACCCGCACGCCCTCGGCAATCCGCAGCTGCAGGCGCGGGCGCGGGAACGGCGCGGCCAGCGCATGCAGGGCGGTGTCCAGATCCAGCCCGCGATCATCGCGCATGGACTGCACGACCTGGCGGATGTCGGCGAGCAGTTCGCCGGACAGCTGTTCGGCGGTCTGCAGGCCCTCGCGTCCGGCCAGCACCGGATCGGCGGCCAGCGCACGCAGGTTGAGGCGCATGGCGGTGAGCTTGTGCCCGGCGACGTCGTGCAGTTCGCGCGCCAGGCGCAGGCGCTCGGCATCGCGGGCGCTGTCGGCCAGCAGGGCACGGGTGGCCAGCAGATCGGCATTGACCCGCGCCAGCTCGTCGCGGGCCAGCGCCGTGCTGCGCGCATAGTGCGCGGTCAGCGCGGCAAAGGCCTGGAAGCCGCCGTACAGCAGCACCACCAGCAGCGGCTGGGTGAAACCACTGTGGCGCAGCACGGCGTACTCGGCCAGGTTGGCCAGCAGCGCAACCACCAGCACGAAGCGCGGCGGCCAATGCTCGGCCAGCTGCGCAACCAGCACCACCAGCAGCACCGGTGCCGTGCCGGTGCGTGGCTGCAGGGCGATGAGGGCGACCGCCAGCAGCGCCTGCAGCACGGCAACGACCGCGCGGAGGCGGGTCGGCAGCCCGACCCAGCCGTGCACCGCGAACAGCAGCAGGAAGGCGCCGAGCAGCAGCAGGCTTGATCCGGCCCCGCTGCGCTGCACGCCGAATGACAGGCCGACCACCAGCACGGTGATCACGCCGGCAAGGCTGAGGGGACGCAGGAGATGGCGGAGCAGGCTGGGCATGGCGGCATGCTGACCGGCCCGGCCCCCT
The DNA here is from genome assembly GCF_056759115.1 of Stenotrophomonas sp. STEN087. NCBI lineage: Bacteria > Pseudomonadati > Pseudomonadota > Gammaproteobacteria > Lysobacterales > Lysobacteraceae > Stenotrophomonas > Stenotrophomonas sp. STEN087. The sequence continues at coordinate 5,885 of NZ_JBRRCR010000015.1, forward strand.
GCCGGCAATGGGTCCAGCGCAGAAAGTGACTTCTGGCACGTCGGATCGATGACCACTGGCCCTGAACCCGGGCCAGCCCCCGGCGCAGACTGGCCCCACACCTCCAGACGGAACTGCCGCCATGATCCGCACCGCCCTGACCTGCTCCCTGCTCGCTGGCCTGCTGCTTGCCGGCGGCACCCATGCCGCCGAGCTGACCGTGAACGTGCACGATGTCCGCGCCCAGACCGGCACCCTGCGCGCCGCCCTGGTGTCCTCCGACGAGGCTTGGAACGGCAAGGCCGCACCGGTGCAGGCGCAGCAGGCACACCCGCAGGGCGACAGCGTGCACTTCACCTTCAAGGATCTGCCGGCCGGCAACTATGCCGTGCTGCTGACCCACGACGAGAATGACAACGGCAAGCTCGACACCAACCTGGTCGGCATGCCGATCGAAGGCTACGGCTTCAGCAACAATCCGCAGGTGATGCGCAAGCCGACCTTCGAGGAAGCACGCTTCGCGGTGTCCGCCGCCGGCACCGCCATCGACATCACCCTGCGCTGATTCTCCTTCCCGCACCGAGGCCCGCCATGGATCGTCGCCGCTTCCTCCGCACCCTGATCAGCAGCACCGCTGGCCTGGCCCTGGGCGCCACCGCCCTGCGCAGCGCCCCGGCCTTCGCCAACGACCCGGCGCAGTTCGCCCAGGGCCTGCAGGCGCATCCGTGGCTGCTGGGCTGGCGCGGGGTGAGCAGCGAGACGCTGGGCCCGGCCACGGTGCAGCTGCAGGGCCGGCTGCCGGCCGGCCTGGCCGGCACCCTGTACCGCAACGGCCCGGCCTGGAGCGAGCGCGGCACCCTGCGCTACGACCACTGGTTCGACGGCGACGGCATGGTCCACGGTTGGCACTTCAACGGCGACGGCAGCCTGACCCACCGCGCACGCATGGTGGCCACGCCGAAGTTCACCCGCGAGCAGAAGGCCGGTCGCTTCCTCTACCCCGCCGCCGGCACCAGCGTCCCCAACGCACAGGCCGTGCGCAACAACGACGATGCCAACGTGGCCAACACGTCGGTGATGGCGCTCAATGGCCGCGTGTTCGCCCTGTGCGAATCGGGCTCGGCGTTCGAGGTGCATCCCGATTCGCTGGAGACGATCGGCCCGGTGACCTGGCGCCCTGACCTGGCGGCCCTGCCGTTCTCGGCGCACCCGCTGGTGGACCGCGATGGCAGCGTCTGGAACTTCGGCTCGATCAGCCTGATGGGCGGCGCCGGCCTGCTGGTCTGGCACATCGGCAAGGATGGCCAGCTGATCAGCGCCGATGTGATCGCCACGCCGGGCCGTGGCTACCTGCATGCCTTCACCATGACCGACCAGCACCTGGTCTTCGTGCTGGCGCCGTTCGACTTCAATGAGAGCGGCGGCAGCTTCTTCGAACGCATGCAGTTCGCCCCGCAGCGCGCGGCCAACATCGCGGTGGTATCCAAGGATGCGCCGGACAAGGCGCAGTGGTTTGAAGCACCGTTCGCGGCGATCTACCACTTCGGCGATGCACACCGCAGCAAGGACGGCATCGTGGTGCGTGCCGTGCGCCGCGACAACATGGACGAAGCTCGCTCGCCGATGAAGGAAGCGATGGCCGGTGACGGCGCCCACGCCACCAACGGCCACAGCAGCCTGGTGGAACTGCACCTGGACCTGCGCCGTGGCCAGGCGCGCTGGCAGGATACCGGCATCAGTACGGTGGAATTCCCGCTGTTCGACCCGCGCACGCCCGACAGCCGCGCGGCCCGCCTGTACGCACCGACCGTCGATGGCGCCAGCAACACGCCGTACTTCAATGCGGTGGCCGCCTTCGACGTGGAACGTGGCCGCCGCCAGGTGTGGCGCTATGGCAGCGACATCATGGCCGAGGAGCATGTGTTCGTGCCCCGCCCCGGCAGCCGCAATCCGGATGATGGCTGGCTGGTCGGGACCCTGCTGGATCCGGTGAACAAGCGCAGCGGTATTGCCGTGCTGGATGCGCGCCATGTGCAGGACGGCCCGCTGGCGCAGGCCTGGCTGCCGTACGCGGTGCCGCTGGGTTTCCACGGCACGTTTGCCGCGCGGGCGTAACCGCAGGCGCACGCCGCGCGCACGCGGCCGCTGGCATGCTGGCGTTCCCCGTGTTCCCCGGAGTGCCCCCATGCCGCTGTCCGACCACCGCGCTGTACTTGCTCCACACGGTCACCTGCGCGTGGCGATCAACCTGGGCAACCCGGTGCTCGCCCAGGGCGATGCGCGCTCGCCGCGCGGACCGTCCGTGGAGCTGGCCACGACGCTGGCGCAGCGGCTGGGCGTGCAGGCGCGTTTCACCTGCCACGATGCGGCGGCCTCGGTCGTGGCCGCTGCCGCCGAGGATGGCTGGGACCTGGCGTTCCTGGCGGTGGATCCGGCGCATGCCGACCGGATCGCGTTCAGTGCGCCCTATGTGGAGATCGAAGGCACCTACCTGGTGCGCGGAGCCAGCCCGGCGCGAACGGTGGCCGACCTCGACCGCGAAGGCGTGCGCATCGCGGTGGGTCGCGGCGCGGCCTACGACCTGTACCTGAGCCGCGAGCTGAAGCATGCGCGGATTGAGCGCGCCGAGACATCGGCGGCAGCGATCGCGCTGTTCGACCAGCAGCAGCTGGATGCAGCGGCCGGTGTACGCCAGCCGCTGCAGGCCTGGGCGCAGGCACATCCCGGGCATCGGGTGCTGGCCGATCGCTTCACCGCGATCCAGCAGGCGGTGGCCGCCCCGGCCGCGCGCCCGGCGGATGCACTGCAGGCGTTGTTTGCCGAGGTGGAAGCGATCAAGCAGGGGCCGTTGCTGGGGGAGGCGTTCGCGCGGGCCGGGCAGGCGGTGACGCTGGTGCGGTGAGGGGTTCGTTTTTTCTGTAGAGCCGAGCCCATGCTCGGCTGCCGTGTGCGGGGTTCCTGCGAAGAGCAGCCGAGCATGGCTCGGCTCTACTGGGTGATGGGTTCCTGCGAAAAGCAGCCGAGCATGGGCTCGGCTCTACAGCTGCAGCAGCGCCAGGTAGCCGGTCACCGTCAGCAGGGACAACAGGGTTGTTCCCAGCACCGTGGCGGCCGTGGTCGATGCTTCGCGGCGGTGGAACTCGGCCAGCATGAAGGGGCCGGTGCCGGTGGGTAGCACAGCCATGAGCACCGCGGCGTGGGCAAGCGCGGCCGGCAGCGCAAACACCTGCGTGGCGAGCAGCCACACCAGCAGGGGATGCACCAGCAGCTTCAGGCCGCCCAGCACCACCGCGCTGCGCCCAGCACCCGGCACCGGCGTGCGCCGCTCCCCGAGGAAAAGGCCCAGCGCGATCAGCGCACACGGGGCCGCCGCGCCGCCGAGCAGCTTCAGGAAGGTTTCCGCCGGCGCCGGCATCGACAGGCCCAGCGCCATCGGCAGCACGCCGGCCAGCGGCGCCAGCAGCAGCGGATTGCGCAGCAGCGAGCGCGCCACCTTGCCCAGCAGATGGTGCAGGCGATGCTCGCGCTGCAGGCCGACCTCGATCAGCACGATGGCTGCGGCGAACAGCACGCACACCGTCAGCAGGGTCGCGACCAGCGTCGGGGCCAGCGCCGACGGCCCGAGCGCGGCCACCGCCAGCGGAAAGCCGACGAAGCCGGTGTTGGCATAAGCGGCGTTGAGCCCGTCGATGCTGGCATCGGCCAGCGCATGGCCGCGGCGTCGACGCCACCACACCGTGGCGGCAAACAGCAGCGCGGTGCCACCGCCGAAGCTGGCGATGAAACCCGGATGCCAGAGCTGCTGCCAGCGCGCATTGGCCACCACGTCGAACAGCAGCGCCGGCAGCGCCAGCTGCACCACGAAGCGGTTCAGCTCACTGGTCGAATGCGGGCCCAGCGCACCACTGCGGCGGGCCAGCCAACCGGCAAGGATCAGCGCGAACACGGGAAGGACGATGGCCAGGACGGACAGCATGGGCGGCGCGAAGGGAGGGAATGCCGCGCAGGCTACGCGCCATCATCAATACCTTCCAATGCTTTTAACGGGCACCAGCGATACCATTCGCGCATGATCGACATCCGCCCGCTGCGTTACTTCCTGGCCGTCGCTGACACCCTGCACTTCGGTCGGGCCGCCGAACGCCTCAATGTCACCCAGCCGCCGCTGAGCCGGCAGATCGCCGCGCTGGAGGACTCTCTGGGCGTGGCGCTGCTGGAGCGCGACTCGCGGCACGTGCGCCTGACCGCGGCCGGCCAGCGCTTCCAGGAGGACGCGCGCGGGGTGATGAACGCCCTGCAACAGGCCTGCCACGCTGCCCGCCAAGTCGGTGCGGGCGAGCTGGGTGAGCTGCAGGTGGGCTTCATGATGCATGCCGCGCACAGCTCGGTACCGCCGCTGGCCCGTCGCTTCATTGCCGCGCATCCACAGGTGCAGCTGCGCCTGCGGGAGGCGCTGCCGATGGCCCTGCTGGACGGGGTGCGTTCGGGTGCGCTGGATGCAGGTATCGGCTTTGCGCCGGCGTCGCTGCGCGGGCTGGAACTGCTGCCGCTGCAGGAAGAACCGCTGTGCGTGGTGGTGCCGGCCGACCATCGCCTGGCGCGCCGCCGCAGCGTCGATATCACCGCTCTGGCCGGCGAGGCGCTGATCACCGCGCCGGCCGACGTGGTGCCGACCCTGCGCGAGGCCATCGAAGCCAGCTTCCATGCCGCCGGCCTGCAGGCCGATGTGCGGCTGGAAGTGCAGCTTCAGCAGAGCATCGTCAGCCTGGTGGGCGAAGGGCTGGGCATCGCGCTGGTGCCAGCCTCGCTGCAGCGCATGGGCATGCCCGGCGTGTCCTTCGTTCGCCTGAAGGACGCGCCGCGCGTGCAGCAGGTGGTGTTCTGGAAGGCGGACAACCGCAATCCAGTGCTGCCGCGGTTCCTGGCCTGCGTGGTGGATCGGTAGAGAAGCAGCCGAGCATGGGCTCGGCTCTACAGAGAGCCAGAGCAGTCGAGCATGGCTCGACTCTACAGAGAGCGAAGAAGAGCCGAGCGTGGGCTCGGCTCTACAGGGGGCGGTCAGCGCTGCAGGGCGTCCTGCACGGCCTTGGCCACGTCGGTGTTGTCGATGTAGCTGCCGTCGTTCCAGCGCACGTGCTGGCGGTAGCCGGCATCGACGCCGCGCACGCGCTGGCCCAGCAGTTCGGCACCGTTACCCTTGGCCCACAGCGGCACCAGGCCGTTGGAGTGGTTGCCGGTGGGGCGGAAGCTCATGCCCGGCATCTGCCCGCGGCCGTTGTTGCGCACCGGCTCGAAGGCCACCTTCTGCGCGTCCGGGCCCATCGGCATGCTGTTGTCGTGGTCGGTGGTGACGATCAGCAGGTTGCGCTCCCAGCCGCCGTTCTGCTCGATCCACGCCACCACTGCCGACACCGCATCGTTGAACTCGGCGGTCTCTTCGATCAGGCGGCCGTACTGCGGCTGGCCGGTGCAGGCACCGTAGTGCCACTCGGTACCGCAGGCGCTGGTGTGCGCGGCCCAGTCGGTGGCGCCACCTTCAACCATCAGGAACAGGCCCTTGGGCGAGCGCTGCTGCAGGAAGCGCAGCGCGCCGCGGGTCATCGTGGCCAGGTCCGGCACGCTGTCGATCTTCTTCACCCCCGACGGCGTCGCGGCATCGCGCCCGACCACCGGCAGCTGGCGCGCCTGCTGCAGGGTGTTGGCCACGCGCGGCACGCCGATCAGCGGGCGGTCGGCCGGAAGGCGGCCATCGGCCAGTGCGGCGAAGTCATCCTTGCTGCGGATCAGGCGCCACGCGCCGGACGGGTTGCCGGCAATCGGCGTGCCCGCTTCCAGCTGCTGCCAATCCTGCTGCGACACCCATTCCCACGGGTTCTGGCAGCCTTCGGCGGCGACCTTGTCCATGCCGTCCACGCAGGGCGTGCCGTCGACGCTGTAGCCGGGGCCGCCGGTGCCCAGCACCAGATCCATGTGGCCCTGGGCCAGCATCTGGTGGGCGATCTGGTGGTAGCTGTTGCGCGATTCGCTCTGCGCCGCGAACGCCGCCGGCGTGGCGTGCGGGAACGGCACCGAGGTGACCACGCCGGTGGCCATGCCCAGCGCCTTGGCGCGCAGGGTGTTGAACTCCACCGGCTGGCCATCGTTGTTGTAGTTGATGGCGTTGTTGTAGGTCTTCACCCCCGACGACAACGCGGTACCCGCAGCAGCGCTGTCGGTGGCGACGGCAGCCAGGTACTGGTAAGCGCCGAACGGCAGATCGGGCGCCGGCACCTCGGTGGTGTCCCAGGCCTGCATGGGGTCGTAGCCGATGCGCTGCGAATCATCGCGGGTGGGCTGGCCACTGGCGTTGAGCGGGAACGTGGTGACGGCCAGGCGCTGCGGGAAATCCGCATACGGTGCGCCTTCGCGGCTGCCGTACTGCCAGTAGGCCGCCGCATCCCAGGTCCCCCAACCGGCGCCGTCGTTGATCATCACGATGACGTTGTGCGGGCGCGCTTCGGCGGTCGTTGCGGTGGCCGGCTGCGCATCGGGGCGCGTCGTCGGCTGACAGGCAGTGAGCGCGGCAAGCGCCGCCAGGATCGACGGGCACAGCCAGCGTCGCGCGAGGGGTCGGGTCATGGAGATTCCTGCAGTACGAAAGGCGGCGACACCGCCAACAGCGGCACGTTATATCATTGCAATGTTGCAGATTCGTGCGGCTTTTCGCCCTGCGTGCTGCGCGTTATCGTGTTGATGATGTCACTGCCTGCTTCGCCGATACCGGCACTTTCTTCGATCACCGTGGATGCGGCCACGCTGCACACCCTGCAGCAGCACGAGGCCAGGCTGCCTCGCGCGCCCGCCTCGCTGACCAAGCTGATGACCGCGCATGTGGCCTATGAGGCCATCGCGCGCGAGGGTCACGCGTGGACAGACAGCACCGTGATCGATGCGCGTGACGTGCACGCGGTGGCCGCCGATGAAACGCGGATGGGCCTGGTGCCGGGCGAGACCGTCACCCTGGGCTTCCTGCTGGAAGGCCTGATGGTGGTGTCCGGCAACGATGCCGCGTTGGCGCTGGCCCGCCACCTGGCAGGTTCGGAGGCTGCCTACGTGCAGCACATGAACGACACGGCCGCACGCATGGGCCTGCGCGATACGCACTTTGTTTCCGTCTCGGGCATCACCACGCCGGGCCATGTGTCGACCGCGCATGACATGGCGATGCTTGCCGCGCGACTGCTGGCCGATCATCCGCAGGTGCTGGCCATCACCGCGCAGCGCCACTTCAGCCACGGCACGTTCTGCAAGGACAACCAGAACACGCTGCTGGGCTCGGATGGCATCGATGGGCTGAAGACCGGCTATACCCGCGCGGCAGGTTTCTGTCTGGCGGCGACCGCGTGCCGCGACAGCGAAGAGGCCACGCACCGGCTGATCAACGTCACCCTCGGCGCGCCCACGCGGGAAGCGCGCAACGCGTGGGTGCAGCAATGCCTGCAGGACGGTTTCGCGCAGCTGCAGCGCGACGCGGCGATCAGCGCGCGCGGCTGACGGTTTCGACGATCAGCCGTTGCAGTTCCGCTTCCGCATCCGGCTGCAGCAGTGCGCCGGCAGCCACCGCCTCGGACAGTGCTTCGGCGGCGCCAAGGATCGCCCAGCGCCCGGCCACGGGCACATCGCCGCCAGCGGCAAACGGGCCCAGCCACTGCGCACACTGCTCGACGAAGTCCTGCTGGTACCGGTGGCGCACGTCGCGCAGCTCGGGCGAACCGGCCAACGCGGCGAGGATCGCCTGGATGTCGCTGCCCTGCGACAGCACGCAGTCGATGTAGCCCGACGCGATGGCCTGCGCACGCTCGTGCAGGCGCGCCGGTGCCGCGCCGATGCGCGCATCGAACACGGCGGTCTGGCGCTGGTCGTAGTCCGCATACAACGCGGCCAGCAGGCCGTTGCGGGTGATGAAGTGATCGTAGGCCACCGGTTTGGTCACGCCGGCCGCCTCGGCCAGGCGTCCCAGGCTGAGCGCGTCGGTGCCCTCGCCGCCCACCAGTGTCCAGGCCACGTCCAGCAGCTGGCGGCCACGCTGTTCGCGTGACATCCGGCGACGGGTGGGCGTGGCGGCGGTGGACATGCAGCGGCTCTACATCATCAGGCAGGTGTGCCTATGGTACGGCCGATGCCCGTGGCGGTCTGCAGATGCGCCGCGGCCTGGCCGCTGTCGGCATCCAGCAGCAGCGTGGACGAGTGCACGGTGGCACCGCAGTAATCGAAGATGCCCATGTCGATCTGTGTCTTCATTGCCGCACCGTAACCGCGGCGTTCGATCATCTCCGCGCCCGCGCCGCCGATGCCGACCAGGTGCACCTGCAGCCGCTGCAGTTTCTTTTCCACCTTGCCGTCGGCACCGTCGGCGTAGGCCCAGCCCTGGGTGAACACCCGGTCGATCCAGCCCTTCAGCAGCGCGGGGAACGACCACCAGTACAGCGGATAGACCAGCACCAGCGTATCGGCGGCATCCAGCCGCGCATGTTCGGCGGCTACGTCGGCCGGCACCGCCGCGCCCTGCTTGAACAGGCCGATATCGGCGGCGTTGAAGCGGGGATCAAAACCCTCGGCGGCGAGATCGGCCAGGGTCACGCTGTTGCGCGCATCGGCATCGGTGATGGACTGTCCGATGCGCGCGGCAACGGCATGGGTAAGCGAAGCGGAATCGGGATGGGCGACGACGATGAGGCTGTGCATGGGGAAAGACCCGCAGATTGATTAGTTACCAACGGTAACTAGTGGCAGAAATTCCACCAGTACACCCCGCAGGACGCTGATTTCGGCGCGCTGGCTCTCCCTGGGCTGCCGCCCAAGCGGACATCGATATGTCACCAAACGTCAAATGCGAATGATTCGTGATACGATTGTTAAGGAATTCTGAAACCCCCACACACGGACGTCCCAGCCATCGCCAGTGGACCCTCAACAGGAGTACTGCGCGATGTCGCATGCCGTTCTGAAATCCCGTCGTTCCGTTGCCGCCCTGACCGCCGCGATTGGTTTTGCGCTGGCCAGCACCGCCCACGCTGATGCCGCTGCCGACGCTTCGTCGGCCAAGCAGATGGACACCGTGGTGGTAACCGCCACCGGCGCCCAGCAGTGGATCAAGGATGCGCCGGCCAGCATCAGCGTCATCACCCGCGAGGAGATCGAGCGCAAGCCGGTCACCAGCATCGGCCAGCTGCTGAGCACCGTGCCGGGCGTGACCGGCGGCTATGCACTGTCCGGCGCGCAGTCGAAGATCCGCCTGCGCGGCCTGCCCGAGCAGTACACGCTGATCCTCATCGACGGCCGCCGCCAGGGCAATTCCTCCGGCGTGAACTACCGCGACGACCTCGGTCCGCAGGATCTGAACTGGCTGTCGCCGGACATGATCGAGCGCATCGAAGTGGTGCGCGGCCCGATGTCCTCGCTGTACGGCTCGGATGCGATGGGTGGCGTGATCAACATCATCACCCGCAAGATCAGCGACCACTGGGGCGGCTCGGTCACCCTCAACCACAGCATGCCCGACTCGGACACGCGCGGTGACACCACGCAGATGGGCGCGCTGTTCAGTGGCCCGCTGACCGAGAACCTGGGCGTGCGCATCGGTGCCAACGTCACCGACCACAAGTCCGATACCGGTGCGCGGCAGACGCCCGGCAACAAGGCGCAGAACGCCAACCTGCAGTTCCACTGGCGCCTCAACGACGATCACGCGCTGACCCTGGAAGGTTCGCGCGGCGAACAGCGCAACACCGGTGCCGGTGATGTGTATGCCTGGGGCCTGTCCAAGCTGGTGCAGACCGGATATGTCGTCAGCCACGACGGCCGCTACGGCGACAGCACCACGTCCAAGAGCACGCTGGTGCAGAACGACTACAAGGACAAGGGCAGCGTGCTGGGCACCCACTCCAAGGAGACGGTGTTCGACACCGCCTTTACCCACGGCTTCCACTGGGGCTTCGAGCAGAGCCTCAACGTGGGTGCGCAATGGAAGCGCGAGGAGCTGGAGAACCCGGACACGATCGGCACCGTGCCGGTGACCTGGACCGGCAGCGGCCGCATCAGTCCGGTGAGCCAAGCCGATTCGTGGGCGCTGTTCGCCGAGGACCACATCACCCTGCACGAGCGCTTCGTGCTGACCGTGGGCCTGCGCTGGGACAACACCGACAACTACGATGACAACATCAGCCCGCGCATCTACGGCGTGTGGCATCCGGGCGATGCATGGACCGTGCGCGGTGGCGTGTCGCAGGGCTTCAAGGCGCCGAACCTGAAGCAGGGTACGGCCGGTGCGGCGACCCAGTCCGGCGGCAACGGCTGCACGGCACTGACCGCCGAAGGCTGGACCAGCCGCTCGGTGAGCGCCGATGGCACCACCGGCTGCTACATGGCCGGCAACCCGAACCTGGAACCGGAAACCAGCACCAACTACGAGCTGGGACTGGGCTACGACAAGAACGGCTGGTCCGCATCGGCGACCTACTTCCTGACCGACTTCGACGACAAGATCCAGCAGGTTCCGCTGCGCGAGATCTCCGGCCAGACCACCAGCTTCGTCAACGGCTTCTGGTGGACCGTGGCGCAGAACGTACAGAAGGCCCGCACGCGTGGCATCGAAGCCAGCGTGACCGTGCCGCTGCACGAGCGTGTCAGCTGGACCACCAACGCCACGCGCATGCTGGAATCGAAGAACCGCACCACCGGCGCCAGCCTGCTGGTGGTGCCGAAGATCACCGGCAACACCTCGTTGAACTGGGACGTGACCGATGCCTGGTCGCTGAACCTGAGCGCACAGCACATCGGCAAGCAGCTGGTGTCCTCCACCAGCGCGACGTTCGCCAAGGCCTACACCACGGTGGATCTGGTGACCGGCTATGACGTGAACGAAAACCTGACCCTGCGCGCGGGCGTGCAGAACCTGGGCGACGTGTCCACGATCGAGGAAGGCAACAACTACGACGGCGGCGCGCGTACGTTCTTCGTGGGCCTGACCGCGCGGTTCTGAGGAAGTAACGGGGTCGGATCCCTTCGTGCAACGAAGGGCTCCGACCCCATCCACGCATGGCGTGGATCTACACCAGATCCTGCAGTGGCACGACCAGGGTTTCCCGCAGGTGCTCGTGGTTCCACGTGCTGGCGCCCCGCGCGTGGCCCTCCAGCCGCAGCGCCGTGTGTCCGGCATCCTGCCAGCGCACGAGGATCTCCAGCTCCAGCGGTCCCTCGTCGCGCTCCAGCACGCGTACAAGCGCCGGACCGTCGACGCGGGCCAGCAGCCCCGGCGCCTGGCGCAGCGCCTCCATCTCCCTCACCAGCGCCGCGTAGGCGGTGACGTTGTCCATGGCCTCAGCGGAACAGGACGTTCAGTGCCGCGCCCGCGGCGGCCTGCTGCAGGCCATCGAAACGGCCGTCGCGCAGGATCGGATCCGTGGCGTGCATCAGCCCGCCCCATGCCGCGCGCGCCAGGGCCCCGCCCAGGCTGACCCGGCGCACGCCCAGCGCGGCGATCTCCTGCAAGGTGAGCGGCGTGGGCCCACCGACCAGCAGGTTCACCGGCTTCGGTCCTGCGGCCGCAACCACCGCCGCGATCTGCTCGCGCGTGGTGATGCCCGGTGCGTACAGCACGTCGGCGCCGGCGGCGGCATAGGCGTGCAGCCGCTGCAGGGTGTCTTCCAGATCGGGCACGCCGACGAAGAAGTTCTCCGCACGCCCCACCAGCAGGACGTCGGCACCGGCACGGTCGATGGCCGCACGCGCAGCCGCCAGGCGCTGCACGGCTTCCTCCAGCGGCCGCAGCGGCGCCCCCGCCACGCCGCTGGCATCTTCGATGGACAGCGCGGCGATGCCGGTATCCAAGGCGGCGGTGACCGCTGCGCCGACCTCGTCCGGCGTCGCGCCGAAACCATCGCCTAAATCCGCGTTCAACGGCAGCGACGTCGCGCCGGCCATCAGGCGCAGATGTTCCAGCGTGGCTTCCAGCGAAACGGCACCATCGGGCCGGCCCTCGCTCCACGCGCAGCCGGCACTGGCGGTGGCCAGCGCCTGGAAGCCCTGCCGCTGCAGATAGCGCGCACTGCCCACGTCCCACGGGTTGGGCAGCACGAAGCAGCCCTGGGCGTGCAGTTGGCGGAAGGCAGCGCGCTTGCGGGCAGTATCGGCATCAACAGCGGTCATGGCGAAGGTCCGGTGCATGGCCCGGCCACCCTAGCCCGGCCGCGGGCACGACTCAACGTGGGAGACCCGGGGCCAGGCCGGTGTGCTCGCGCAGCGTCCGCTCGATCACCGTGCGGTTTATCCGGGCGGACAGGAACACCCGATGATCGACGCCGGCATGATCGCGCAGGCTCAGTGCGCCTTCGCCCTCCACCGTGACGAAACCGTAGCTGGCAATGGCCTGCCATGGCAGGAGCAGAATGCTCTCGCCCTTGATGATGACGATGCCATTCGGTCCGTGATCGATCTTGCGCGGGCTGAGCCAGTAAAAGATGTAGGTCAGCAACGCGATTGCGGGCCCCATGCCGACGCAGATCGCCAGCGACAGGGCGATATCACTCGCACTGCGTTCCCGGGTGAGCACCGTCACCACCCCGACGACAGCGAAAATTCCGCTGCACACCAGCGCGCTTTTCAGTACCTGCCACTGGAAAGGGTTGAATCGCGGCTGGTGCTGCAGTCCCAGCAGCCAGGGTTCACGCCACTTCATCGATCGGCCACGTCCGTTGTGCAGTCGCACGTTGTAGCGCATCGCGGCGACGCCCGGAAGATGCGCGGCATCACCTGATGCCTGCTGCTTATTGGACGGCGCGGCCACCATCGCCGAGCGTGGCGGCTCCGCCACCAGGACGCTGGCCATGCCGCCGCATACCCCTGCCCCACCCTTTGATGCGGCCGAAGACGCCGGTTGGGCCGACCTGCTTTCACCCGTACGCCGGCGCCTGATCGCCTCGGCGGGCGTGGCGATGGGCGGGCTGGCCGCTGCGAGCACGGCCAGCGCCGCGCCCAACACCACCGAACCCGGCCGCCCCGGCTTCCGCCCGATCGTGCCGCCGCCGGCGCAGGGCCACAGCCCCTGGGGCCAGGACACGGCCGCCGAAGCGACACCGCGCCCGGCCAGCGTGCGTCCGGGCGAGTCGCCGCTGCCCAGCCGGCCGCGTGCCTATACCGATATCAAGAGCTACCACGCACACATCTATTTCGACGAAGACAGCTACCAGAAGGCTGCCCTGCTGCGGCGCTGGGCCGCCGAGCGCTTCCCGGTGGAACTGGGCAACTGGAACCTGGAACCGCGCGGCCCGCATGTCACGCCGTCGTTCTATTTCGGCTTCAGCAACGACCTGCTGCCGGTGCTGGTGCCGTGGCTGCAGCTCAACAGCCTGGGCCTGACCATCCTCATCCACCCCAATACCGGCGATGGCCGTGCCGACCATCTGTATTACGCGCTGTGGGTGAACCGCGCGCAGCCGGTGAACGCCTACAACTGGCCGGCGCCGAAACCCGGAGAGACCGAGGCGCTGGAAGAGGTGCTCCCGAACGTGGTGCCGACGGTGCCGCTGGAGACCTGAGTCCGGCGGCGGTCATCCACGCATGGCGTGGATCTACCGGGCGCGGACGTGGTCATCCACGCATGGCGTGGATCTACCGGGCACGGGCGAGCGTGGATCTACGCCATCGTCGGCCTTCGTGCGGGCATCCCCGCCGCCATGGCGTTCAGCGGGCCTTGATCCGGCGCCACCCATACGGCCGCAAGCGCTTCCACGATTTTCAAACGATTGCTTTAAACACCTGCAATTTCGCCGAACTGGACAGCATCCACAGGTTCCGCCAGACTGCCGCCCTTTCCTGTTGATCGGATTCCATGGCGAAGCTGCTGGTCCTGCATGGCCCCAACCTCAACCTGCTCGGCACCCGCGAGCCGGAGGTCTATGGGCACACCACGCTGGCCGACATCGACCAGGCGCTGGCCGCCCAGGCCGCTGCGGCCGGGCATGCGCTGGAAAGCCTGCAGTCCAACGCCGAACACGTGCTGGTGGACCGCGTGCAGGCCGCGCGCTCCGACGGTACCACGTTCATCCTGATCAACCCGGCCGCCTTCACCCACACCTCGGTCGCCCTGCGCGATGCGCTGGCGGCGGTGGCCGTGCCGTTCATCGAGATCCACCTGTCCAACCCGCACACCCGCGAACCGTTCCGCCAGCACAGCTATTTCAGCGACAAGGCGGTGGGCGTGGTGTGTGGCTTCGGCGCCGACAGCTACCGCTACGCGATGGACGCGGCGCTGCTGCGGGTGTCCGCCACCTGATTGTCGACCCGGGCGCCAGCCGGCGCTCTACCTCACCTAGATAGAAACCAAAGAGGCCCTCATGGATCTGCGCAAAATCAAGAAGCTGATCGACCTGCTGGAAGAGTCGAACCTGGCTGAAATCGAAATCAAGGAAGGCGAAGAGTCCGTGCGCCTGTCGCGCGCCCCGGTGGCCGGCTATGCCGCACCGATGCCGGCCCCGGTGTACGCCGCTCCGGCTGCCCCGGCTGCGCAGGCCATGCCGATGCAGTCGCCGACCGAAGCCTCCACCGGCGGCACCGCCAAGCCGGGCCCGGCCCTGCCGGAAGGCCACGTGCTGCGTTCGCCGATGGTCGGCACCTTCTACGCATCGGCCGCTCCGGACAAGCCGGCCTTCGTCACCGTTGGCCAGCAGGTCAAGGAAGGCGAGACCCTGGCCATCATCGAAGCGATGAAGATGTTCAACCCGATCGAAGCCGACAAGTCCGGCACCATCGTCGCCATCCTGGGCGAGAACGGCCAGCCGGTGGAGTTCGACCAGCCGCTGTTCGTGATCGGCTGAGGGGCACGCCATGCTCGACAAAGTCGTCATTGCCAACCGAGGGGAGATCGCGCTGCGCATCCTGCGCGCGTGCCACACCCTGGGCATCCGCACGGTGGCCGTGCACTCCACGGTCGACCGCAACCTCAAGCACGTGGCCATGGCCGACGAGTCGGTCTGCATCGGCCCGGCACCGTCTCCGCAGAGCTACCTCAACATCCCGGCGCTGATCGCCGCGGCCGAAGTCACCGACGCCCAGGCCATCCACCCGGGCTACGGCTTCCTGTCGGAGAACGCCGACTTCGCCGAGCGCGTGGAGGAGTCCGGCTTCATCTTCATCGGCCCCAAGGCCGACACCATCCGCATGATGGGTGACAAGGTCGAAGCCATCCGCGCGATGAAGTCCGCCGGCGTGCCGTGCGTGCCCGGCTCGGGCGGCCCGCTGGGCGAGGATATCGTCGCCAACACCAAGATCGCCCGTGAGATCGGCTACCCGGTCATCATCAAGGCGGCCGGTGGCGGCGGTGGCCGCGGCATGCGCGTGGTGCACGCCGAAGCCTCGCTGAAGAACTCGATCGAAACCACCAAGAGCGAGGCCAAGGCCGCGTTCGGCAATGGCGAGGTCTACATGGAGAAGTTCCTGGAGAACCCGCGCCACGTGGAGATCCAGGTGCTGGCCGACGGCCAGGGCAACGCCATCCACCTGGGTGAGCGCGACTGCTCGATGCAGCGCCGCCACCAGAAGGTGGTGGAAGAAGCACCGGCACCGGGCATCAGCGCCGAACAGCGCGATGAGATCGGCAAGGTCTGCACCGAAGCCTGCGTGCGCATCGGCTACCGCGGCGCCGGCACCTTCGAGTTCCTGTACGAAGACGGCCGCTTCTACTTCATCGAAATGAACACCCGCATCCAGGTGGAGCATCCGGTCACCGAAATGGTCACCGGCATCGACCTGGTGGCCGAGCAGCTGAAGATCGCCGCCGGCCAGAAGCTGTCGATCAAGCAGAGCGACGTGGTGCTCAGCGGCCATGCCATCGAGTGCCGCATCAACGCCGAAGATGCTGAAACCTTCGTGCCGAGCCCGGGCACCATCACCGGCTTCCATCCGCCGGGCGGCCCCGGCGTGCGCGTGGACACCCACATCTACAGTGGCTACCGCGTGCCGTCGAACTACGACTCGATGATCGGCAAGCTGATCGTGCACGGCCCGGACCGCGAGACCGCCATCGCCCGCATGCGCGTGGCGCTGAGCGAGATGGTGGTGGACGGCATCAAGACCAACGTGGCCCTGCAGCAGCGCATCATGCGCGACAAGGGCTTCCAGGCCGGTGGGCAGAACATCCACTACCTGGAAAAGCGCCTGGCCGAACGCAAGAACAAGCCGATTGCCCTGACCTGATCGGCGGCAGATGCTGGACACGAAAAGGGCGGGGATTTCCCCGCCCTTTTCTGTTGCCTTTCGGTAGCGCCGGGTCATACCCGGCGGACCTGCAATGTGGCATCGGCACGCAACACCGCCGGGCATGGCCCGGCGCTACCGGGCACGCGTCAGCGCTTGTCGGCGACTTCGGCCGGAATCTGCGTCTCGGCCAGCGGGCGCACGCCGTTGGGCGAGGTCGGGTCGACGATCACCATGGTTTCGGTGGAGCCATCGGGCCAGACCACCTGGAAGGTGCTGCCGGCCGGCAGCGAGGCAAACGGCGCGCCACTCTGCGCGCGGTACACCGCGGCCACCTGGCTGGCACCGGCGCGGCGCACGTCTTCCTGCGCCTTCACCGAGGTCAGTTCAACCTTGGAAAGGTGCCGGTAGCGATCCTCGTAGGTGTCGATCATCAGCAGGCCAACCGCGCCGGCCGAGTACGCGACAAACAACGCCACCCAGAACCAGAACTTGGCCCCGTGCAGGAATCGACGGTAATTCATTGCCCGTTCCTCTTTCCAATCAATTGCTTGATCCATTCGTTCATCTTCCCCGCACCTTGCCGCGATACAGCAGCGTCATACACGAAATCCTGGAAATCCTGCGTCCCATCCTGCGAACAGATCCCTCCGTTCGCGCAGTAACTGTTCATCAGCACACTGTCGGCCCCACACGGTAGACCGAGCTGGCAGGCCGCCACCCGCCACGCCATCTCACTGAGCTGCTCGCCGGCCACCATGTTGGCCAGGGCCTTGTCGCCAGCAGCGCGCACGCCCATGCCCGGCGCCAGGGCCATGTAGGCCTCCGGGTCGCGCGAGGTACGCACGCGCTCCACCAGGTCGCGGCGGTACTGGTCATTGCTGTGCAGCGGCTCACCCTCGGCGAACAGCGCGGCTTCGGCGGCCAGGTTGCCCTGCAGGGCCGCACGACGGCGTTCGTTGAACACCAGCGACGGGCCCAGCTTGTCACCCGGCACAAAACCACCGCAGCGCTGCGCCACGCGCTCGCGCGCCTGCACCATCGCCGGCGCCGCGCTCAGGCCGAGGCCGGCCAGCACGTTGTTGTCCAGGCGGTAGCCACCGGGATCGACCGCGTACTGCGCGCAGTAGTCGTAGACCCGGCTGAGCATCCAGCGCGCTTCATGATTGCCCTGCTCGGCCTGCGCCTTCAGGCGCTGCGCGTAGGCAAACAGATCGGTCTCGCCTTCGATGTCGGCGCGGATATCCAGCGGCAGGCCCGAAGGCAGCGCGCTGCTGCGCTCGAAGCCAGCCAGGCGGCGGGCAAGCGCTTCAGGCATCACCGGTTCCAGCGCATCCTGCACGCTGGCGGCGGACACCGCCATCGGCGCGCCCACGTCCACCTGCGCCGCGTGGCCATGGCCACTGGCCCGATAACCGGCCACGCCCAGCACGGCCACGGCCGGCAGCACGAGCAACCAGGTTTTCAGGGTCGGGGCGAGAGCCATCGGCGGTCGGTTACGGCACGTCGGGCAGGAAAGCGCCAAGTTTAGCAAGGCCCGTGAGGCCTGTCCGAATCAGCCTCGTTCAGCCCCGGCCAGCATCTCAGGGGATACGGAGACGGCCGGATGGTCTAGCATGGCCCCCTTTCCCGCGATTGCCCCCACCGCCATGCCGTTCCTGGAACTGACCCTGCGCTGCACCGAAGCCACCCAGCCCCGCTATGAGAACGCGCTGGAGGACGTGGGCGCGCTGGCGGTCACCCTGCTCGATGCCGAGGCCGACACCAGCAACGAACAGGCCATCCTCGAGCCGGGCGTGGGCGAAACCCCGCTGTGGGACACCCTGGTGCTGAGCGCGCTGTTCCCGGCCGACAGCAACGCGCTGTTGCTGCTGGCGGCGCTGGAAGCGTTCGACCCGGAGCTGGACTGGACCGGCGGCAGCTTCCGCGCGGTCGAGGACGAAGACTGGGAACGCGCCTGGCTGGACCAGTTCCAGCCGATGGATTTCGGCAGCCGCACCTGGATCGTGCCGTGGAACCATGAACTGCCGGAGGCGGCGCAGGCCGCCGACGCCGCCGTGGTCCGCCTGGACCCGGGCCTGGCGTTCGGCTCGGGCACCCACCCGACCACCGCGCTGTGCCTGCGCTGGCTGGACCAGCTGGCCATGGATGGCCTGCTGCAGGGCCAGCGCGTGCTCGACTTCGGCTGCGGCTCGGGCATCCTCGCCCTGGCCGCGCTGAAGCTCGGTGCCGGCGAAGCGATCGGCGTGGACAACGATCCGCAGGCGCTGATCGCCACCGCCGACAACGCCGAGCGCAATGGCGAGCAGGCCCGCATGCACGTGTACCTGCCGCAGGACGAGCCGGTGGCCACCTACCCGATCGTGGTCGCCAACATCCTCGCCTCGGCACTCGATGCACTGGCCGAACTGCTGGCCGCGCGCGTCGCTGCCGGTGGCCGCATCGCCCTGTCGGGCATCCTGCATGGCCAGGAAGGCGAACTGCTGCAGCGTTACGCGGCGTGGTTCGACGACCTGCAGGCCACCCAGGACGGCGACTGGATGCGCATCACCGGCGTACGCCGCGCCTGATCGTGGTTGAATGACCGCTGGATCCGAGCCCGCGCCCTGAGCATGTCCGAGCCGAACCCGCCGCGTCGTCCGCTTGCCACCTTCCTGCGTTCCGCGCCGGGAACCGACGCGCCGCCCGACACCGGGCAGGCGCAGGAACCCGCTGACGACACGACGGATGCCACCGTCGATCAGACGGCGCCGTTGGAACTGCCGGCCGAACCGGTGGTGGACACAGCGCGACCGCCGCAGACGCGACAGTCCGATGACACTGTCATCGAAACGTCCTCGCGCATCGACGCGCCGGCATCGGTCGCACCCGCCAGCGATGCGCCCAGTTTCCTCGGCGCCCGCCCGCGTGCCCTGCCGACGCCGCGCTGGCACTGGGCCCTGGTAGCCGTGTTGGCATTGCTGGTGGTGCTGCAGAGCGTGCTGGCCGATCGTGCGCGACTGGCTGCTGATGCCGCGCACCGCCCGTGGGTCAGTGCGTTGTGCGGTGTCCTGCGGTGCAGCCTGCCGGCATGGCGCGAACCGACCGCATTGACCATGACCAGCCGCGAGATCCGTCCGCTGCCCGGGCAGGCCGGTGTGCTGCAGGTCCAGGCCAGCATCCGCAACGATGCGCGCTGGGCTCAGGCATGGCCCGACCTGCGCCTGTCACTGGCCGATGCCGATGGCCGGGTGATCGGCACCGGTGTGTTCCCGCCCGCGCAGTACCTGGGCGAGAACCCCGGTGCGGCCCTGCTGGAACCGGGGCAGAGCGCACGCATCGCCTTCCGCGTACAGGAACCTGCGGCCTCCACGGTCGCATTCACCTTCGAGTTCCTCTGAGCGGGACGAAGGCGTCCAGCCGTGGCAGGTCGGGCACGCTCGCGCTAGACTGGCCGCCACCACCTCGTCCGGCCGCGCGCTCCGCGCGCACGGGCCACCGAATCGGGAACCCCCTTGAACGCTGTCCTTTCTCGTCCTGACAACAGTCGTGGCGCTGCCCGGCCACCGCTGCGTGAACACGTCGCCCAGTCCGTGCGCCGCTACCTGCGTGACCTCGATGGCTGCGACGCGGACGATGTCTACGAGATCGTGCTGCGCGAGATGGAGATTCCGCTGTTCGTGGAAGTGCTCAACCACTGCGAAGGCAACCAGAGCCGCGCCGCGGCGATGCTGGGCATCCACCGCGCCACGCTGCGCAAGAAGCTGAAGGAATACGGCATCAGCGCGTAGTAGATCCACGCCATGCGTGGATAAAGGTCCGGCGCTACCGATGCCGGCCAGCGGCCGGCACTACCATTGCATAGCCCGGTCATCCGCCAGTAGATCCACGCCATGCGTGGATGAAAGCCCGACGGAATCGCAATGAGAGTCAGAGCCCTTCGCTGTGCGAAGGGATCCGACCCCGGGTTGATCACCCTACTCCGCCGGCCTTCCAGTAATACCGCACCACATGGAAGAACACCGGCGCGGCGAAGCACACTGAATCCAGCCGGTCGAGCATGCCGCCATGGCCCTCGATCATGTGGCCCCAGTCCTTGATGCCGCGGTCGCGCTTGATCGCCGACATCACCAGGCCACCCCAGAACCCCATCAGGTTGATCAGCAGCGACAGGCCGAATGCCTGCAGCGGCGTGAACGGGGTGATCCACCACAGCGCCGCACCCAGCGCGCTGGCACTGAGCACGCCGCCGACGAAGCCTTCCACCGTCTTCGACGGCGACAGCTTCGGGGCAATCAGATGCTTGCCCAGCAGCTTGCCCCAGATGTACTGCAGGACGTCCGAGGACTGCACCACGATCACCAGGAAGGCGAACAGCAGCACGTTGCGCGACGGGTCGTGGCCGGGCACATGCAGGTTCAGCAGCAGCGGCACGTGCGAGATGCAGAACACGCAGATCATCAGCCCCCACTGCACCTTGGCCGTGCGTTCCAGGTAGTGCGTGGTGTCGCCACCGATGGTCGACAGGATCGGCAGGAACAGGAACGCATAGACCGGAATCAGCAGCGTGTACATGCCGTACCAGTCGATCCACACCAGGTAGTACTGCCATGGCAGCACGATGTAGAACGCGGCCAGCAGCGCGTAGTAATCACCCGAGCGCGTGGGCGCCAGGGTGATGAATTCGCGCAGCGCGAACAGCGAGATGATCGCGAACAGCACGATCACCCCGGCGCGGCCGAACAGCAGCGCACCGCCGACGACAATCGCCATCACCCACCACGCGCGGATGCGCGAGACGAGATTGGCGATGACCGCGCTGGGGTTCTCGCGCTGGCGCCAGCGCAGCGTCTCCGATACCAGCGTGGCCAGCACCAGCACCGCGCCGACACCGGCAAACAGCAGGCCGGTCTGCTGGCCCACGCTCTGCGTGGCCAGGTCGCCGGATACATCCAGCAGGAAGCTCATGCGCGGCCTCCGTTCGGTGCCAGGTCCAGCAGCGCCTGGCGGCTGCGCGCGAGGAACGCGGCCTTGTCCTCATCGGCCTGCAGCCGCAGCGGCGTGCCGAAGGTCGCCGTGCACAGCAGCGGCAGTGGCAGGAAACGCCCCTTGGGCATCACCCGCTTCAGGTTGTCGATCCACACCGGTACGAACTCCAGTTCCGGGCGCTGCCGCGCCAGATGATAGATGCCACTCTTGAACGGCAGCAGCGGTTCATCGCCGATGTTGCGCGTGCCTTCCGGGAACAGGATCAGCGAACATCCTTCGTCCACCGCATCGCGCAGCCCCTGCAGCGGATCCTGCTGGCGCCGCGCGGCGTCGCGCTCGACCAGCACGCCGTTGAACACCGCATCGATCAGGTAACGGCGCAGCGCATCGCCCTGCCAGTATTCGGCGGCGGCGACGGGCCGCACCTGGCGACGCAGTGCCGGCGGCATCGACGACCAGATCAGCACGAAATCGCCATGGCTGGCGTGGTTGCCGTAGTACACGCGGTGTTCGCTGGACGGCGCACAGCCGATCCACAGCGCGCGCGCACCGGTCACCACATGGATCGCGCCACTGCAGGCGCGGGCGATCAGCTCAGCAAACATCGTTATCTCCGCTCAGGTCTGCGGCCACAGCACGGCCAGAAGCAGCACCGAAAACTGCAGCAGCGTGGCCACGTACTGGCGGACCAGCAGGCGGCGCATGCCGATCCAGCGTACGTCCCAGCCGCGCACCGGCGCCTGCGCATCGCGGCGGCGCAGGCCGGCGGTGTGCAGGGCCGCGTCCACCCGCTCGGCCGCCGCCTCGCCCTGCAGGTGTTCGCGCAGCAGCAGCTGCAGCAGGCTGGCATCCAGCTGCACGCGCACGGCGTAGTACGCCTGCACCACGCCCACGGCCACGCTCAGCAGCAGCAGGCCGGCGGCGAACATCGCCAGACCGGGCTCGGTGCCCAGCAGCAACAGCGCCACCAGCAGCAGGCCCAGTGACAGCGCGGCAGGCAACCGGCCCTGGCGCAGCAGCAGGTGCATCATCGGCAGATCGGCAGCGGTACTCATGCGTTGCTCTCCCGTGTGGCGGCGGCCGCGATGGCCTGTAGGTGAACGTCATGCAGGACGATGGACGGCCGTGCGGCACGCACCCGCGCCACCGCCTCGGCGGCGCTGCACACCCGGCCGCTGCGCAGCAGCCAGGTGGCGACGCTGGCCGCACTGCGCGAGTAGCCCAGCGCGCAGCACACCAGCAGCGGCCCCTGCGCACGCAGGGCTTCGATGACATCGGCGGCCTCGGCCAGCTGCGCCGGCGTGGGCACCACCAGATCCAGCATCGGCACGCTGGCATAGGCTGCGCCCGGCGCCGTGCAGGACAGCTCGGCGCAGGCATCGACCACGCCGCGCAACGGCACTGGCAGCGCGGCGCAGGGAATGCGGCCCAGCCACACGCCACCGGCCACTTCCACCGGCTGCGGCGCACTACGCGTCCACAACCGCGAATTGATCCAGGCCGCGGCCAAGTACGGCGCCAGCAGCCAGCGCGCGGCCATGGTCAGTCGCCCATCGGCGCGCTTCTGGAACACCGCCGTGCCCAGCCCGGCATAGGCCAGCGCCACCAGCAGCTGCGACACCAGCGGCCACAGCAGCCACAGCGCCGCGCCCCCAATCAGCACCACCGGCACCAGCAGCACCGCGGCGCCCAGCAGATAGAACGAGGCCAGGCGCCAGCGCTTTGGATCACGCGCCGTGCGCCACGCCCGCAGCGGCGGCGTGCCCTGCTCCGGCCACAGCCACACGCACAGCCAGCCGGCCAGCAGGCCAGTGGGCACATCGATGAAGTGGTGCTGGAAGGTGGTCAGCACCGAAACGCCGATCAGCAGCGCCCAGCCATGCAGCAGCCAGCGCCACGCGCCCTGCAGGTACTGCGCGTACTTCACCCACAGCACGATCAGCAGCACGATGTGCAGCGACGGCGCCTGGTTGAACGGCTTGTCGAAACCCAGCAGCACATCGAACAGCCAGCCGAACACGCCGCCGATCTCCGGACGTTCAAAGCTGAAGCGCAGCGGCCACAGCAGGAAGCAGGCCACCGCGATCAGCTGCGCACTGAACAGCCGCAGCGCGTGCCGGTCCAGCTCGAGGCGCTGCCGGCACAGGAAGAACGAGATCGCGTAGAACAGATCGATCGACCAGTACGGCACGATCGTCCACGGCACGAACGGAATGTGCGATTCCCAGGCGAACGCCATCACCGGCAGCACCGCGTGGCGCCCGGCCATCCAGTTGGCGAAGCCATAGCTGGCGAAGAAGAACGGACCCAACAGCACCAGCCACAGCAGGGCGCGCCGCCAAGGGCGCCCTGCCGCGGCCAGCGGGCTGGCAGCCAGCGTCGCCATCAGGCGGTCCGGCGCGCCAGCGACACGGTGAAGATGCCGAACTCGTCGATGCGCTGCGCCACCTTCTCGAAGCCGGCCAGGCGCACCAGCTCATCCATTTCCTGCTGGGTACGACGGCGCATCACCCACGCCGCACCACCGCGGTGGCTGGTCAGCGCGCGGGCGATGAATTCCAGCTGCGGGTGCCATGGCTGGCCGGTATAGGCCAGGTAGCCGCCCACCGGCACGGTCGCGGCGATGCCCTGCAGCGAACGCAGCACCGCATCGTTGTCGGGGAACAGTTCGTACAGGCCCGACACCACCGCCAGCGTCGGCGCCGGGTCGACCTGCGCCAGCTGCATCGGATCGAACGCATCGCCCTGCTCGAAACGGGCAATGTCGGACGCGCCGAGGCGCTCGATCAAGGCCTGGCCCTGGGTCACGTTCAGATCGCTGAAATCACGCAGCACGATGCGCTCGGCACGCTGTTCGCCCTGGCCCAGTGCTTCCAGCACATAGCGGCCGTGGCCGGCGGCCACGTCCAGCACGCGCACCGGCGTGCCCTGCCCGCGCAGGCGCTGGGCGGCGTCGCGCAGCAGTTCCTGCAGGTGCTGGCCACGGATGCGGATGCCACGCCAGCCGATCGCATCGAGATAGTTGCGGTCGACCATGCGGCCCAGCGGGCCCTTGCCGCGCGCTTCGTCGCGATAGATGTAGTCCAGCGTGCTGCCCGAATCGAAGCCGGTCTGCAGGCCCAGCGCAATGCCTTCGGAAAGCGTGCCGCCAACGCGCAAGCCGCCACGCACCACGCGCCAGCGCAGGTCGGCCAGGCTGTTGCGCTCCGGCGGCCAAGCCAGGATTTCCGACTCTTCGAAGGTCGGCCCATGGCGATGCGCATCGCGCCGTGACAGTTCGCGCAGCGGCTCGGCGAAGCGTGCCTGGATGAAGCTGCGGATGCGCGCCAGCGCCGGCGCACGGTCACGCTCGCCGAGAGTGTCGTGGAAGAAGCCCGGCAGGTGCACGCGTTCCTTGATCGGGCTGGACAGGCGCTCGTAGAAGCGGTCCTGCGGGCCACGGTGCACGACGAAATCCGAACCGGACACCAGCAGCTGCACCGGCACGCTGATCGCCTGCGCATCGGCAACAATGCGGTCGGCCGCCTCGTACAGGCCCAGCAGCACGCGCACCGAGATCGGCCGGGTGATCAGCGGATCGGTGCGGTAGCTTTCCACCCGTGCCGGATCGTGGGTCAGCCACTGCGGCTTGACGTAGCTGTTGACGAAGAAGTTGCCGCGCAGCTTCTGCATCAGGGTCAGGCCAGCGCGCGCGAACGGCACGTACAGCTTCACCTTGAACGCCGGCGAAGCCATGACCAGCGCGCGCAGGCGCGGCGCGTAGTCGTGCACCCAGGTGGCGGCAACCACGGCGCCCACGCTCTGCGCGATCACCACGATGTCCTCCACCGCGATGCCGTGCTCGGCACCGATGTGGGCGATGAAGCTGTCCAGGTCGCGCACCAGCGCCGGGAAGCCCGGTGCATCGCCGCGCGCGCCCGGCGAACGGCCGTTGCCGCGCGCATCCCAGGCGAAGAACGCGGTATCGGGCAGGTCCAGCTCATCGACCAGGTGGGTAACCCGGCCCGAATGCTCGTGGCCGCGATGCAGCAGCACGATGGCCTTGGCCGGCGTGGTGGTCGTGGTGCTCGCCCAGTACCGGTAGAACAGCGGTACCTGGTCGAAGCTGTGGAATTCCCGTTCCTGCGCCTGACGCATGCAATCTCCAGATTGTCTTTTGGTATGTACTTGATTACTGCGGCGGAGTCGCCGCTTCCTGCAGCCCGCGGCGGACGCGGTTGATCATCGTCAGCACGCACAGTGCGGCCATGGCCGCAGCCACGCCAGTGACCGTCAGCGCGCCAACCCACCCGAACGCCAGCAGCAGGCCCAGCGCCCCGATCACGAACGCGCGGTCGCTCTTGCCCATCGGGCCGTCGTAGCGGCGGCTGGCACCGACCATCAGCCCCAGTACGCCGGCGTATTCGCTCAGCGCCGCCGTCCAGGCCAGCAGCCACAGCGCCGCGGGCCGTACGCCCGGCACGCTGAGCAGGGCCAGGTACAGCGCGGCGTCGGCGATCACATCGCACAACTCGTTCAGGTAGGCGCCCAGCTTGGACTGCTGGCCGAACTCGCGGGCCAGCATGCCGTCGACGGCGTTGAGGGCCATGCGCAGCAGCATCCACATCGGCAGCAGCAGGTACAGCAGCGGCTGCGCGGGCGCGCAGCACCCTACGGCGGCGGCCACCAGCAGCGAGACCACGGCGGCAGCCACGGTCACCGTATTGGCGGTGATGCCGAGGCGGTAGAGCCCGCGCACGGCCGGACGCAAGAGGTCCTGGAAACGTCCTTTCAAAGCATAGATCGACACGATCTGAACCCGCTGATCCTTGGCAGTTCCGGCATAGCCTACCCCATGGCGTGTTCAGCCCGGCATGCCGATGCAGGCCGTTTTCCCCTGCCGGGGCCAGCAAAGCGCGTCGGCAGCGCCCGCCACCGCCCCCCACGAACTACAATATCGGCCCCGCTCCGCTGCCGATTGCCCTGTCCCCATGACTGCTGATCTGTTGCCCGTCCGTCGGGCCCTCCTTTCCGTTTCCGACAAGACCGGCCTGGTCGAGCTGGCCACCGCGCTGGCCGCCCGCGGCGTCGAGCTGCTGTCCACCGGCGGCACCGCCAAGGCGATCCGCGATGCCGGCCTGGCCGTGAAGGACGTGGCCGACGTCACCGGTTTCCCGGAAATGATGGACGGCCGGGTCAAGACCCTGCACCCGATGGTGCACGGCGGCCTGCTCGGCCGTTCGGGCCTGGATGACGCGGTGATGGCCGAGCACGGCATCGGCGCCATCGACCTGCTGGTGCTGAACCTGTACCCGTTCGAATCGGTCACCGCCAAGGCCGACTGCACCCTGGCCGACGCGGTGGAGAACATCGACATCGGCGGCCCGGCCATGCTGCGCTCGGCGGCCAAGAACTTCGCCCGCGTGGCGGTGGCCACCGACCCGTCGCAGTACGCCGAACTGCTGGCCTCGCTGGACGCCAATGATGGCCAACTGAGCGCGGGCACCCGCTTCGCCTTCTCGGTGGCCGCGTTCAACCGCGTCGCCCAGTACGACGCGGCCATCAGCAACTACCTGTCGGCGGTCACCGCCACCGATGCCGCCGTGCCGGCGCGTGCCGAGTACCCGGCGCAGATGAATTCCACCTTCGTGAAGGTGATGGACCTGCGCTACGGCGAGAACCCGCACCAGAGCGGCGCGTTCTACCGCGACCTGTACCCGGTGCCGGGCACCCTGGCCACGTTCCAGCAGCTGCAGGGCAAGGAACTGAGCTACAACAACCTGGCCGATGCCGATGCAGCGTGGGAATGCGTGCGCCAGTTCGATGCGCCGGCCTGCGTCATCGTCAAGCACGCCAACCCGTGCGGCGTGGCCGTCGGTGCCGGCAACGGCGATGCCTACGAGCTGGCCTACGTCACCGACCCGACGAGCGCCTTCGGCGGCATCATCGCCTTCAACAAGCCGCTCGATGCGGCCACTGCGAAGGTCATCCTCGACCGCCAGTTCGTCGAAGTGCTGATCGCCCCGGACTACGAGCCGGCCGCGCTGGAATACGCGCAGAAGAAGGCCAACGTGCGCGTGCTGCGCATCCCGCACGGTGATGGCCTGAACAACTTCGACAGCAAGCGCGTGGGCTCGGGCCTGCTGCTGCAGTCCTCGGACAACCGCGGCATGACCCGTGACGAACTGAAGGTGGTCAGCAAGGTCGCGCCGACCGACAAGCAGTTCACCGACCTGCTGTTCGCCTGGAACGTGGCCAAGTTCGTGAAGTCCAACGCGATCGTCTACGCCAAGGACAACCGCACGATCGGCGTCGGCGCCGGCCAGATGAGCCGCGTCTACTCCGCGCGCATCGCCGGCATCAAGGCGGCCGACGCGAACCTGGTGGTGGAAGGTTCGGTGATGGCCTCCGATGCGTTCTTCCCGTTCCGCGATGGCATCGACGCCGCAGCGGCCGCCGGCATCAAGGCCGTCATCCAGCCGGGCGGTTCGATGCGCGATGCCGAAGTGATCGCCGCCGCCGACGAACATGGCCTGGCCATGGTGTTCACCGGCGTTCGCCACTTCCGCCACTGATCCTGGAGCGACACGGATGTCCGCAGTCTCGATCAAGCCCCTGGTTCTGCCCGCCCTGATGGGCGCGGCCCTGCTGGCCGGCTGCAAGCCGGCCGCCGAGCCGGCACCCGCCCCCCCGGCAGAGGCAGAGGCACCGGCCGCGGCCAGCACCGCAGCGGCCGGGCATGTCAGCCGCACCGCGCGCCTGCAGGCCTTCCTGACCGCGCGATACGGCAAGGACGCGCAGCTGTCCGACGGCTGGCGCGGCAACTGGACTCAGGACGGCGACACCCGCCCGGTCGACTGGGCGGTCTGCGCCGAACAGCCGGTGGTCAGCGGTGACAGCTGGCAGCAGCTGCTGGCGGTGTGCGGCGAAGTGGTCGACGCCGGCCATGCCGACGCGGGCACCATCGATTACTACGTGCTGCGCCCGGCCGGCGATGGCTTCGAAGTGGCGGCCGAGCTGATCGGCGGCACCTATGGCAGCAGCGGCCGCCCGGGCAGCGTCGAGATCCTGCGTTTCGGCAGCGATTTCTACGGCTTCCGCAACGTCAGCGGCTGGTACGGCCAGGGCTATTCGCTGCAGACGCAGAGTTTCATCCTGCCCGGCCCGAACGGTCTGGTGGATGCCGGCAGCGTGCGCAGCCACATCGACAACACCGCGGCCTACGACTGCGACGACGCCGAACAGGCCGAAGACTGCCGCACCCGCATGTTCGACTTCGACTTCGCACTGCGCATGGACGACAGCAACCGCAGCTCGCGCATCTGGCCGCTGCTGATCGAGGAAACCGGCAGAAGCTGTGGCGGCAACAACGTGCGCCGCACGCACCGCTTCACCCTGGACCCGAAGTCCTGGACCTATTCCTTCCCCGACGCGCTGCAACGCGAGGGCTGCGAGTGAACCACGCGCGCCGCCGGGGACATCGCCCCTCCCTTCCCACGCAATCTGGAATCTCGTGATGAACGTACTTGTCATCGGCTCTGGCGGCCGCGAACACGCCCTGGCATGGAAGCTGGCCCAGTCCTCCCGTGTCACCGAAGTGATCGTGGCGCCCGGCAATGCCGGCACCGCCAACGAAGACAAGTGCCGCAACGTGGCGGTGAAGGTGACCGACATCGACGGCCTGCTGGCGCTGGCCCAGTCCGAAGGCGTGGCGCTGACCGTGGTCGGCCCGGAAGTGCCGCTGGTGGCCGGCGTGGTCGACCGCTTCCGCGCCGCCGGGCTGCGCATCTTCGGGCCGACCGCCGCCGCCGCGCAGCTGGAAGGCAGCAAGGCCTACGCCAAGGATTTCCTGGCCCGCCACAACATCCCCACTGCGTTCTACGCCGTGCACACCGAGGTGGACGCCGCGCTGGCCTACATCCGCGAGAAGGGTGCACCGATCGTGGTCAAGGCCGATGGCCTGGCCGCCGGCAAGGGCGTGATCGTGGCGATGACCCAGGCCGAGGCCGAGGACGCGGTGCGTGACATGCTCTCGGGCAACGCCTTCGGCGATGCCGGCGCGCGCGTGGTCATCGAGGAGTTCCTTGATGGCGAGGAAGCCAGCTTCATTTCGATGGTCGACGGCGTGCACGCGCTGCCGATGGCCACCTCGCAGGACCACAAGCGCGTCGGCGATGGTGACACCGGCCCGAACACCGGTGGCATGGGCGCCTACTCGCCCGCGCCGGTGGTGACGCCCGAGGTGCATGCGCGGGTGATGCGCGAAGTCGTGAACCCGACCGTGCAGGGCATGATCGCCGACGGCATCCCGTTCACCGGCTTCCTCTATGCCGGCCTGATGATCGATGCCAGCGGTGCGCCGAAGGTGATCGAGTTCAACGTGCGCTTCGGCGATCCGGAAACCCAGCCGGTGATGCTGCGCCTGCAGTCGGACCTGGTCGACCTGGTGGAAGCGGCCATCGATGGCCGCCTGGACCAGGTGGACGCGCAGTGGGATCCACGTCCGTCGCTGGGCGTGGTGCTGGCCGCAAAGCCTTACCCGGAAGCGCCGATCACCGGTGACGTGATCTCCGGCCTGGACGCCGTGCCCGCCAATGCCAAGGTGTTCCATGCCGGCACCACGCTGGATGCACAGGGCCAGGTGCTCAGCGCCGGCGGCCGCGTGCTGTGCGTGGCCGCGCTGGGCGACAGCGTGCGCGACGCGCAGGCCAATGCCTATGCCGGCGTGGCCAAGGTGACCTGGGCCAACGAGTTCCACCGCACCGACATCGGCTGGCGCGCGATCGCACGCGAGGGCTGAGGCCCGCGCGATATCAGGGCAGCCACGCCTGGCGTGGCTCTACTGGGTGCGGTGGGCCCCCCCCCCCCCGGGGGGGGGGGGGGGGGCGGGGGGGCGGCCCCCCCCCGGGGGGGGGGGGCCCACGGATGCCGTACCGCCGGGGTAGATCCACGCCATGCGTGGATGAAGCCCCGGCATCAGGAGTTGGCGACATGCCCCATCTGCAGGACTATCCCGAAGACATCGATTGCACATGGCTGGGCGTGGACCGCACGGGTGCGGTTGCCGCCTTCGTCACTGCGGGCAAAGGCGAGATCCCGACCGTGCTTCTGGCAGACGCCGCCGTCGACATCCTCCAGGTTGAAACGATGCTGATGGACCTTCCCGCGGTTGGGGACGCCGTGATGCACGTGACGCTTCCCCGGCCTGACGACTATCTGGCGATGGCCTCGCGCGGCGTCCACGTCTACGACTGGACCGGCCATGGCTACACGCGCTTTGCCACCCCCGCCACAGCCATCCAGTACTCCGCACTGCGCGATGAACTGCAGGTCATGGCACGTCTTGCGACATTCGATTCCGTGGACTTCAGGCAATGCCCGTCGCTGTCGATCGGCGATCTGATCGAGGCAATCCAGTCGCGCTTCTGAAGATGATCGCGGCATCAGGACCGGCCCTCCCGGGCCATCGCGTCAGAGCACAGCGTCCAGACCCTTGCGGTCAATCAGGTTCAGCAGCTTCAATGAGGGGCCGCTGGGCTTTTTCTCACATTGTTCCCAGCTGCGTACGGTGGAAACGCTGGTATTGAGAACGCCTGCAAAGACCGGCTGACTGAGCCTCAGCGAGGTACGCAGCGCTCGGATCTGGGCACTGCTGTACTCGGGTACGGTTTCAAGGCAGAGGGCCTCATACGTACTCATCCTGCGCTTGTCGATGACGCCATGCGCGTGCAGGCTCACAGCAGCATCGTGCACCGCCAGCAAGAGGGGGCTTTTCGCACGCATTCTCTCCGGGACATTGTTCACTGCCTGCCTCCTGCGCTGTTTCGCATATCCCATCAGAACCAGTTCGTCAGTTCGATAGCCGATCGCGTCACGGCACGGTCGCAGAGCAGCCACGCGTGGCGTGGCTCTACTGGATGCCGTATCGCCACGTCTGGTGTGAGTCCACGGATGCCGTACCGCCGGGGTAGATCCACGCCATGCGTGGATGCGCGCGCCCCACAAACAAAAAAGGCCCGGCATTGCCGGGCCCTTCTTCATTCCAACGCCTTCCCGCTTACGCGGTGAACAGCGCCTTCATCTTCTTCAGCGCGTTCGCCTCGATCTGACGGATGCGCTCGGCGGACACGCCGTACTCATCGGCCAGTTCCTGCAGCGTCACCTTGCTGTCGGCATCCAGCCAGCGGCGGCGGATGATGTCGCGCGAGCGGGCATCCAGCTCGGCCAGGCCTTCGCGCAGCAGCTGCATCTGGTTGTCTTCGTTGTCCTCGCGCTCGTAGGCCATCGACGGATCTTCGTCGTTGGACACCAGGAACGCAGCCGGCGACGGCGGCGCATGATCGTTGTCTTCGTCGGTCGGCGCATCGAAACCGATATCGCGGCCGGACAGGCGCGATTCCATTTCCATGACCTCGCGCTCGGACACGTTCAGGTCCTTGGCGACGGCGCTGACTTCGGCCGCGTTCATCCAGCCCAGGCGCGTCTTCGACTTGCGCAGGTTGAAGAACAGCTTGCGCTGCGCCTTGGTCGTGGCGACCTTGACGATGCGCCAGTTCTTGAGGATGAACTCGTGCATTTCGGCACGGATCCAATGCACGGCGAAGGACACCAGGCGCACGCCCATGTCGGGGTCGAAGCGCTTGACCGCCTTCATCAGGCCGATGTTGCCTTCCTGGATCAGGTCGCCCAGCGCAAGGCCGTAGCCGTTGTAACCGCGGGCCACGTGCACCACGAAGCGCAGGTGCGAATGCACCAGCTCACGTGCGGCGTCCAGATCGTCACCGTCGCGGAAACGACGGGCCAGGTCCTGTTCGTCATCGACCGACAGCACCGGAATCTGGTGCACGGCACCGATGTAGGCGTCCAGCGAACCGAGCGCACTGGGAATCGGGAGATTGTTTGCCACAAGGGCAGTAGAGGTGTTCTGGCTCATAGGGCTCATCTTAGCAGTCCGGCTTTTGGACTGCTAAAGCGGGAGGAAGTTCCAGTGTTCCGTGAACAGAACACTGGGCGATTCAACATCCCTACCCTATCGCGAATTGATGACAATGGCGAGCAGGCTCGACCATGGTCGAATACGTTCAAAATCAACCACTTGAAGCGAATCAGGTGCATGAATGGTCGTTTTGGGCCGCAAAATCCCACGGCGCCACCCCATTCAGCCCGGCGATGTTGCCGGTCGTTCAGCCCAGGGCCGCAGGACCGCCCTCGGGCGGCCTCAATAATACCCGGCCATGTTCAGGAAGAAGCCCTTCTGGTCGTACTTCAGCTCGGTCATGTCGTCGCTGAACTCGGTGAAGTTGTAACCCACGCCGACCTTGAAGTGCTCGCCCACCCGCCGGTCCACGCCCAGCAGCCAGCCCTTGCGGACGCCGCCATCGCGCACCTTCAGCCAGCGGTGCTCGGCCAGCCCTTCCCACTCCGCGAAAAGGCGGTAGCGCAGCTGCAGGGCGGCGAAGTCAGCGCGGCTGTCCAGCCAGGCGCCCTCGCCGCGGCCGGTGCGGTAGTCGCCCCAGCGCGAAGCCAGCTTGGCGGCCATTTCCCAGCGCTCGCCGATCTGGCGGATGCCCTCCAGCGACAGCACCTGCGAGCGCTGGTCGTACAGGTTGCCGCCTTCCTGGCCCAGCGAGGCCACGTCATAGAGATAGGTGAACTTGCCGAAGCCGGCCCAGCGCGTGTTGTCGTGCGGGCGCCAGGCGAAGCCGACATTGGTTTCCACCAGCTTGGCATCGGCCACCGGGTTGATCCGGTCCTGGGTGTCGGCGTAGTTCGCGCGCAGGGCGAAGCGCCAGTCTTCGTTGAGCTTGTACAGCAGGCGGTTGGTGGTCACCCACTGCTCGCGCTGCTCGGCGCCGCTGTCACGGCGGTATTCCAGCTTGCTGCTCCACTGCGCCACCGCATCGGTGCGGCCGCCGCTGACGCTGTACGCACGGCGGTTGATGCGGCCCACGGTGGATTCCAGCTCGCCATCCATCAGGGTGAAGCCCAGGTTCCAGCCCTGGGCCGGGTAGAAGTCCATGCCGAAGGTGTGCACCAGTCCCGCGCTGTCCTGGCGGCGGTCCTTCAGGTACTGGCTCTCGTTGTAGACGTTCACCTGGTTGCTCAGGCGCCAGCGCTGGCCGACCGTCCAGCCGCTCTGCAGGCCGCTGTCGAACAGCGGATCGGTGCCGGTGCGGTCGGTGCTGTAGCTGTAGCTGCCGTAGAGGCTGTGGTCGGGCGCCATGCGGTACTCGGCATCGACCTTGCCGCCGTGGCCGCGGCTGCCGCCACTCAGTTCGGCACCCACGCTGCTGCGGTCGCCGAACAGGTAGCGCGCGCCCAGGGTCAACAGGTCGTTCTTCTCGTAGGCACCGCCGTCATCGTCCAGGGTCACCTGGCCAGTGCCGTACAGCTCCCACGAGGAACCGAAGCGCTGGCGGTAGCCGATTGCCGCCAGCAGCGCGGAGACATCCTGCAGCTCCTGCTCCTCGCGCACCCGGCGCAGTTCGCCGGTCAGCTGGCCATCGTTGCCCAGCCGCCATTCGGCGGTCAGCTGGCTCTGCTCCAGCGCCAGTTCGCCCTGCTCGGTGCGGGTGTGGCGGCCGTACAGGCTGAAATCATCAGTGAGGTAGCCGAGGAACTCCGCGCCATATTCCTGGATCGGCAGGCCGGTGTCCTGGCGTGCCACCGAGAAGCCGGCATCGACGTCGCGCCACCAGGCGCCCAGGCTCCAGTCCTGGGTGGTCCAGCCGAGCTCGCGCAGGTTGGCGCGCGCTTCCACCGCCGAGGCCTTGCCCGAACGGCGGCCTTCGTACGGATTGCGGCGGATGAAGCTGAGGCCGCCGTTGTCCGAATAGAACACCGGCGCCGCGGTGGCATCGGTGCGGGTCTATTCCATCTTCAGGTAGGTGCCGCGGCCGGCCTGCAGGGTCAGGTCGGCGCCCTTCAGGCTGTAGTTCTCGCCGCTGCGGTTTTCCTCCACCCAGGTGCCTCCCACCGCCACGTGGTCACCAATCCACTGGCGGCCGCGCGCACCATAGGTCACATCGTTGCTGCTGAAGCCCAGCGGCACGTATTCGTAGTCCACCAGCAGCAGCTGGTCGTAGCCGTCCAGCGGCATGTCGCGGGTGATGCTGCGCACGTTCTCGCGGGTCAGCTGCGCCAGCGGCCGGGTCAGGATCAGCCGGCCCTGCAGGTCGTCGATCTCGTAGTCCACGCCTTCCTGCAGGGTGGCGCGGGTTTCGGTGCGGCCGGTGGTGCGGTCGCGCACTTCCAGCACCACCTGTTCCGAGCCCGGCAGCAGGTCGGTATGGCGCAGGTAGTACAGGCTGCCGCCGGTGCCGAGGAATTCGCTGTGGCCCGGCGCCGACTGCGCCTCCGAACCGAACACCTTCAGCTGTGAACGCGCTTCACCCAGCGGCGTGGCCGACAGCGAGCGCCAGTTCAACGCGCCGCCGTACAGCGAACGCACGTACTGGCCGTATTCGGTGCCGGTGATGCCGGTGGCGAAGTTGCCCCACAGGGCCTGGCTCTGGTCCCAGTCCACGCGCAGGTACAGGCGGCCCTGCGTGTCAACGTCGCGGTAAGTGGTGGAATCGTCGCCGTACACCGGGTAGTACAGGTCCGGGTCGAGGCGGCGGAACACGTCCTGCGCATCGGCACGGCTGAAATCACGGAACAGGTACTTGAGCTCGCGGTCCTGGGTGTCGGCCTGCGCGGTCACCAGGTATTTGCCGCGCATCTTGCCCTTCAGGTAGAACGCCAGCCGGCCTTCGCTGAGGAAGCCATCGGTGTCGCGGTCATCGGCAGCCAGCGGCTGCACGTTGCCACTGGCACTGTTCTTGGACAGGGTGACATCGGCGATGGCGACCAGGAACAGGTAGCGGCCGGTCACGTCCACGTCCAGCTGGCGCTGCGCGGACGGTGCATCGCGCGATTCCACCCGCACGTCATAGCGGTGCTGGCCGACCGGCTCGAGGAACTCGGCGGCGAACTTCTGTTCCAGGTCGACCGGGAAATCCTGGCCGTTGATGCGCACGCGGCTGTTCGGTTCCAGGTTGCGGCCGTACAGGCGCACGCGCGAGCCGCCGCTGGGCGCGCCGACCAGGCTGAGGGTCACGCCGGCCTGCGGCACCGGGTTGCCGGCGAAGGTATCGTTGAGCAGCACGCTGGGCGTGGTGCCGCCCGCACCCGGCGGCAGCGGCGTGTCAAAGGTGTCGTCGTTGGCGACCAGCACGTTGGCACCCACCACCACCGATGCGGTCGACGTCGAACAGACGCTGGCATTCGGCGCGGGCAGGCACACCTGGTAGTTGATCTGCACGGGCTGGGTGATGTTGCCGGCCGGTGCGTAGGTCAGCGTACCGGTGCTGCTGATGGTTGCACCGGCGACCGGCGTACCGGTCTGGCTGTAGGTGGCGCCGGCCGGTGCGTTGTCGTTGGCGGCCAGGTTGCCGGTCAGCGATGCGGTGCCCGCCTGCACGTTGAAGCTGTCGGCCACGGCGGTGGGTGCAATGATCAGGCTCGCCGTGGCGGTGGCGCAGTTGGTCGGCGAGGCGTTCTCGCAGATCTGGTAGCCGATCGACGTCGCGCCCGCCGCAGCACCGGCCGGCACCGCGATGACGCCGGCGCTGTTGATGGTGAAGCCCGCCGGCGCGTTCTGCAGCGAGATGATCAGGTTGCCGCCGACCACCGGCTGGCCGTTCAGGGTGTCGTTGCCCAGCACCGTCGGCGTGCTGCCGCCGGTGGTGGAGGAAATGGGCGTGGTGAAGCTGTCGTTGGCCGCGACCAGCGCATTGGCCTGCACCGGCACGGCCGGGGTGGTGGCGGTATTGTCGCCCGGGGTCGGGTCGGTCGTACCCGACGGCAGCACCAGCGACACACTGTTGGCCGGCACCGTGGCCGGGGTCGCGGCCGGCGCCGTGCCGTTCACCAGCAGCACCACGCTGTCGCCCACGCCGACGTTGACCAGCACGTTCACCGCATTGCCGCTGCCACTGGGCTGCGCACAGGACGACGCAGCCGTGGTCGCCTGGCAGGTCCAGGTCACGTTGGTCAGCAGCGAGCACACCGTATCGACCACGCCCACGCCACTGGCCGCCGACGGCCCTGCGTTGTTCACCTGGATGCGGTACTGCACCGGGCCACCTGCGGCCACGGGGCTGGCGCTGACCAGGCTCTTGCTCACGCTCAGCTGCGCCTGCAGCGCCAGTGCGTTGGTATCAGTAGCGCTGTTGTTGCCCGGCGTCGGGTCGGCCACGTCGGTCGGCGCGGTCACCGTGGCGGTGTTGTTCAACGGGTTCGGGTAGCTCTGCGCCAGCAGCGGCGGCGGCAGCAGCAACGCCAGCACGGCCATGGCATGCGCGATGCCGGCCGAAGCCCTGCCTGCCCTGCCCTGCCTGCCCACTGCTGCCATGCGTCCGTCCTCGAATGCACGCCGTCGCCTGCTGCAGGCATCCGGCATCGGTGGTCCTGTCCTTCCCCCGCGCAGGGCATTCCCCGCGCGCACTGCACCGCACCGCGCGCTAGTAGGCGCCCGGGTTGTTGCTGAAGCTCACTGGCACGCTGATCGTTGCCTGGCCACCGTTGACCAGGTTCACGCCCACGTTCACTGCATTGCCGCCCACCGCGCCGCCACTGGCCGCCGCGCAGGCGCTGCCGCTGGTCGCGCTGCAGGTCCAGGCGCCACGCAGGGTGGTGCCGTTGGGCAGGGTGTCGGTGACCGTCGCATTGGTCACCGCGTCGGGCCCGTTGTTGACCACCTGCAGCGTGTAGGTCGCCGTGCCACCCGGCGTATAGGCGCCGCTGCCATCGCTCTTGGTGATCGACAGATCGGCCTGCCGCGTGCGGTTGGTGATGCGGCACACCAGGGTGGTGGCGGTGGCGGTCATCGCCGGTGCCTGCAGGGTGAAACTGCCGCCGCTGCCGGACGAGTCCACGGTGTTGTTCTGGTCGGTGCACTGCCAGGTGCTGGCATAGCGGGTCAGCGTGGTACCGGCTGCCGCCGCTTCGGCCAACGCATAGCTGCCGCCGGGCACGGTGATGATCGCCGCCGTGGCACCGTTGTTGCCGACGTTGCTGGCCGAGCCCACCGTGCTGCCGTTGTAGGTGATGGACAGGTTGAAGCGGCCGGTATCGCTGGTCGGCTGCAGGTCCTTCACCAGCTGCAGGGTGGCGGCACAGGCCTGGGTCACGCCTTCCACGGTGAACACCGCCTGGCCCACGCGGATGCCGAGCAGGCCGAGCAGGTTGTCGACCACGCCGCCCAGCACGGCGGTCAGCACCGGTGTCACCACCGCATTGACCAGCGTGCGTACCGGCGTCAGCAGCGTGTTGACGATGCCGTTGACCAGGTCGGCCACCGGCAACGGCAGCGACACCGATCCCAGCAGGGTCACCTGTGGATTGCCACTGATGAGCTGGATGTTGAGCGAGTTGACCAGGGTGGATACCAGCGTGGCCGCACTGACCGTGCCGGCGGTGAGCGTGCGTGTCTGTGGATAGGGCCCGGTGAAGCTGGCGCTCTGCAGGCCCGGTGTCGCGGTGGCATAGCCGCGGATGCCCACCGCGATCGGGATGGTGATGTCGGCCACCGGCACCGGGGCGCCCAGCAGGACCACGCCCACCCGCACCTTCACGCTGAGGTTGGTCAGGGTGGCGGTGGTGAGGGCGGTGTCGGTCAGCACGGTGCTGCGGTTGAAGAAGGTGGCGTCGCT
Organism: Stenotrophomonas sp. STEN087; assembly: GCF_056759115.1. Taxonomy (NCBI): domain Bacteria; kingdom Pseudomonadati; phylum Pseudomonadota; class Gammaproteobacteria; order Lysobacterales; family Lysobacteraceae; genus Stenotrophomonas; species Stenotrophomonas sp. STEN087. Next base: position 43,735 of record NZ_JBRRCR010000015.1, read on the forward strand.
GATCTGGCCGACATACAGGTTGACCAGGCCCGGGCGCGCCTGCAGGGTCACCGCGTTGCCGACCAGGTTCACCGCCGAGATCGAGCCTTCGGCGCGGGCCACGTCGGCGTAGACCTGCAGGTGCAGCACGTCGGCGCTGACGCTGGTGTTGGACAGCGACACACCCAGCAGGTTGAGCCCGTTCAACGCGGCGGTGAGGGTGCCGGTGTTCAGGCCCTGCACCAGGTCCAGGTCGAGCTTGATGCGGATGGCCGCGCTGTGGAATGCCGCGCCCACCGTGCCGCAGTTGTAGCTCGGCGGTTCGATCACCTGCGCCCACAGGCGCACGTTGGCCACGCCATTCAGACCGAGTGCCGCGGTGTTCACCGTGATCGGCGTCGGCGTGGTCAGCACGTTGCGGAAGTTGTAGAGCTGCACGCCGCCGGTCAGCAGGTCGAGCACGTTCAGGCGCACCGTGGCCAGCGAACCGGTCGGCAGCGCGACCTGCAGGATGTCGGCCAGGCGGATGCTGCCGGAGGTTCCGGCCACGCCCAGCGGCAGCACGTTCAGCACGTTGGCCGCGGCGGTCTGGCCGTCGGCCTGCAGCACCTGCACCATCGCCGCACGCAGCTGGCCCAGGCTGATGTTGGTATTGAGCACCTGGCTGGGGTCGCTGACGGTGACGCCGCCATTGAGCTGGGTCAGCAGTGCATTCAGATTGACGTTGGCGCCGGCCAGGCTGTTCCAGTCGGCGACGCTGAGATTGAGGCTGGTGCCCGGCAGCAGCGCGCTGAACAGCAGGTTGAGGATCGGGCTCTAGGTGGAATCGACCGAGACCAGGCGCGGCCCGGCGCTGACGCAGGCCCCGGCGGTGCAGGCGGACTGGGCCTGTGCGCGGCCCAGGCAGGAAAGCACTGCCAGGACCACCAGCATCACCAGCGCCTGCCAGCGCAATGACGATGCTTTCACGCCCTTCACATTAACCATGCATCGTTCTCCGCCGATTTTGGGCAGAGGCACGCCGTGGCGACGTGATCAGCGCGTCGTCCTGGAGTAATCGCTCCGCCGGTGTCGCTCCCTGCGTGGGACTGCGTTCATTTCCGGTTCGGTGCGATTAATGCGAGGCAACGAAAGGCCGTCAAACAAGACGGCGTGAAATCGGGGGGAAGAGGCGCTTGCTTGCGCGCAGGAACGACGCGCAGACCTCTTGGAATGCAGACAGGGACAGCAATTCTGTACACGCAGAAAAAGTATTGCTGTCAGGGAAGCAGCGCTTACCGAACATGGAGAGGGGGTGAAAAATGCAGTCGATGTGCGACAGAATCCGGCGAGCCCGACTAACGGCTGGCCTTTCTCAAACACAGTTGGCGTTGCATTGCGGGGTCCGCCGCAGCGCCGTGGCCCAGTCGGAACGTGAGGGCGGCACCGTTCCCAGCGTGCAACATCTCTCGAAACTCGCGATTGTGACGCAGGTCCACTTTGAGTGGCTGGCCACCGGTCGTGGCCCCGGGCGTCCCGACGATGGCGAGCTGGCGCCACCGGAGACCGCAGTGGTGGAGGCGGCGCGCAGCCCGCAGGAAAACGCGATCCTGACCCTGCTGCGGCGGTTGCCGCCGCGCAAACGCCAGGTCGCCCACGCCATCATCGAAATGCTGACCGAGTAACGCCTCGCCCGCGTGCCGTCAGAGTGCAGCGCGCGGCGGCAGTGACCAGTCGATCGGTGCCTTGCCCTGGCGCTGCAGGTACTCGTTGGCCGTTGAAAAGTGGTGGCAGCCGAGAAAACCCCGGTGCGCCGACAACGGCGAGGGGTGCGGAGACTTCAGCACGCGGTGGCGACGGGTGTCGATCACCTTGCCCTTCTTCTGCGCGTACGCGCCCCAGAGCATGAACACCAGGCCGTCGCGCTCGCTGTTGAGCACATCCACCACGTGGTCGGTGAAACCTTCCCAGCCGCGCCCCTGGTGGGCACCGGCCTGGCCTTCCTCGACGGTCAGCACGGCGTTGAGCAGCAACACGCCGCGCTGTGCCCAGGGCACCAGGCAACCGTGGTCGGGCCGGGCGATACCGAGGTCGCCTTCGATTTCCTTGTAGATGTTCAGCAGCGACGGCGGTACCGGCACGCCCGGGGCCACCGAGAAGCTCAGGCCATGGGCCTGGCCGCGGCCGTGGTACGGGTCCTGGCCAAGGATCACCACCTTCACCTGCTCGAACGGCGTGGCGTCGAACGCAGCGAAGATCTGCGGGCCCGGCGGAAATACCGCCGCACCAGCAGCCTTGCGCTGGCGCAGGAAGGCGGACAGCTCGCGCATCTGCGGCTGCAACAGGTAATCCCCGACGTGCTGCTTCCAGCTCGGTTCCAGCTGGATCGTCGGGGTATCCACTACGTCATCAATCATCGCGCCACTTCTATCGCAACAGGGGTCCATCGTTCAAACGTGCCAGCCGCAGCTGGAACAGCACCTTGGTCACCAGCAGGCGCTCCTCGATCGGCTTGAGCACCAGATCGTTTGCACCGGCCTGCAGCAGCCCGGTCTGGTTGTGCGGGTTGCCGTCGCCGGTCATCACCAGCACCGGCAGGCGGCGCTTGCCGTAGCCGAAATCCACGCGCACGCGCTGCACCACGTCGCGGCCGCTCAGCTCACCCTTCAGGGTGACGTCGGTCAGCACCAGGTCGATGCGGTGACGGCTGCGGCCCAGCGATTCGGCGGTGAGCAGGGTAAAGGCTTCCTCGGCGCTGACCACGTGCATCACGTTCAGCTGCTGCCGCTCGAGCATCCGCTTGGTCGCTTCGGCCACCACCCGGCTGTCCTCGACATACAGGATGGTGGCGCCGGGAATGGTCTGCGGCTGGACGTAGCCGCGGATGAAAGTCGCCAGCGCCTCGTGGCCCAGCGCCTTGTCGAAATAATCGGTGACGTACTCGGTGAAGCGGCGCTGTTCCAGGTGCTGCTGCGCATCGCCGGAGACCACGATGACCGGCACGTAGGCCTGGCCGGCGGCTTCGCGCACGCTCTTGGCCAGCGCCAGGCCGTCGCCATCGCGCAGGGTCAGCGAGGTGGTCACCAGATCCACCGGACCCTGTGCCAGCACCTGCTGCGCTTCCTCGATGCTGTCGCAGCCGATGACTTCAACGCCCGGCAGGTCACGCTGCAGCACGTCGGCGATCAGCTTGCGCACCAGCTTGGAACCATCGACCACCATCACCCGCGTCGCGGGCCCTTCAAGGTGCTTCAACGCTTGCGGTCGCATGCCGGTCTCAGGTGTCGGTGGGGCGGGTCTGGCGGAGGAAGTGGCCGGTCACCAGCCAGGCACCCAGCCAGCCCAGCAGCAGCGTGCCCAGCAGCACCAGGCTGCCGTGCAGCAGGTCCAGGCCATGCAGCACGAACGGGCTGCCGTAGCTGCGCGACAGATCGGCCAGAGGCGCGCGCAGGGCGGTGCCGGCTATGCCGATCAGGGCCAGGGCGACCGCACCGGCGCCCAGGCCGTACCAGGCGCCCAGGTACAGGAACGGGCGGCGGATGAAGCCATCGCTGGCACCCAGCAGCTGCAGCACGCCGATTTCCTCGCGGCGGGCCTGGATGTCCAGGCGCACGGTGTTGCCCACCACCAGCGCGGCACCGGCACCGAGCAGCGCGGACAGCACCTGTACCAGGCGCGCACCGAAGGCCAGCCAGGCATCCAGGCGCTGCCGCCACAGGGCGTCGTGCTGCACCAGGTCGGCACCGGGCAGGCTTTCCAGCGCGCGCGCCAGGCGCGCGTCATCCTGGCCCTGGCCGGGGGTGACCACCAGCAGCGACGGCAGCGGGTTGTCGTTGAGTGCGTCGATGGCCTCGCCGAGGCCGGCATCGCGTAGTTCCTGCAGGCCCTGTTCGGGCGTGCGCACGGTCACGTTGGCCACGTCCTGGCGGTCGCGCAGCTCGCCGGCCAGGCGCAGCGCGCCCGGGCCATCGACGTCGGCCTTCAGGAACACATTGATGTCGCGCGACTGCTGCACGCTGCCGGCGAACTGCTTGAGGTTGTCCAGGGCGATGGACAGGCCCAGCGGCAGGGCCAGCGCCAGCGCCATGACCATCACCGTCAGCAGGGTCGCCCAGGGCTTGCGGCAGGCGCGGCCCAGGCTGAACACCACGCTGTGCGCGTGATGGTGGAACCACACGCCCAGGCGCGACGGTGCGGCGGCTTCGCTGTTTTCGTTCTTGCCCATGCGTTACTCCGCCAGGTCCTGCGGCGAGATGTCGTCCGCCAGCCGGCCATGGTCGAGGATCAGCACGCGCTTGCGCATGCGGCGCAGCAGCGGCAGGTCATGGCTGACCACCAGCACGCTGGTGCCGCGCGAGGGCAGCTCGGCGAACAGAGCCATGATCTCCGCCGCCAGGGTCGGGTCGAGGTTGCCGGTCGGCTCATCGGCCACCAGCAGCTTGGGTTCGCCCACGATCGCGCGGGCGATGCCCACGCGCTGCTGCTCACCGGCCGACAGCTGCGAGGGCAGCGCCTTCTCGCGGTGGCCCAAACCCATGCGTTCCAGCACCGAGCGCACGCGCTTGGCGATGTCGCCGCGGCGGGTGCCGCGCAGGATCAGCGGCAGGGCCACGTTCTCGGCGATGGAGCGGTCCATCAGCAGGCGGTGGTCCTGGTAGACCGCACCGACCGCGCGCCGGTGGCGCGGGATGTCACCGCCGCGCACCTTCAGCAGGTTGCGCTCGTCGAACACCACGGCGCCTCGGCTGGGCCGCTCGTCCAAGTGGATCAACTTGAGCAGGGTGCTTTTGCCCGCCCCGGAATGGCCGGTGACGAACAGCATTTCGCCGGGGGCTACTTCGAAGCTGACATCGGTCAGGGCTTCGTGGCCACCGGCGTACTGTTTGCTGACATTGTCGAAGCGCAGGACACTCATGCCCCGATTATGCAGGAGCCGCGCGACGGATCGGTAGCGCCCGGCCCATCCCCGCGGGTTTTTCGCCCACCCTCAAACCCCCCCGCCCAACCGGCGGGCCGAAGCCGGCCGGTGGGGGGGGTGCCGCCCCGGTGGGGTGGGGGGCCACCGTTGGTCGGCACGCCGTTAAAGCCACCCGACCAACGGTCGGGTGCTACCCGCTGATCGGCAGCGCCGATCAGCTGCCCGACAGCATCCGGCGGATCTTGCGGCCGATGCGGGTCAGGAACGAATCACCCGTGTCGGCGGCCGTACGCACCGGCTTGGCCACCACCTGCACCGGGGTGACCGGGCTGGCGCCATTGCCGGCGGTGTTCTGCGCGCCCTCGGCACCTTCGACCGGACGGCCGTGGCGACGACGACGACGCTTGCGCGTCTTGTGCTCGCCATCGGCGGCACCTTCCGGCGCGCCTTCGGCACGCGGCGGGCGCGGCGGACGCGGGGCCTGGGCAGCGGCGCCTTCGGCACCGGCGACCGGCGCGGCAGCAGCCTGCTCGCCTTCCACGCGCGGCTTGCGCGGGCCACGCGAACGGCGTTCGCCGCTGCGCTCACCGTCGCGACCACCACGGCCACCACCGCCGCTGCCGGAACGGCCGCCACTGCGGCCACCGCCACGACGCTCTTCCTCGGCGGCGCGGGCTTCGCGCGCTTCGCGGAAGATCTGGCCGACGCTTTCGTTGTCGTCGCCTTCCTCGCCTTCGGCCGGGGCCGGGCGTTCCGGGCGCGGCAGCGGGGTCATCAGTTCCTTGGTAACCGGCTCAGACGGAATCTTCTGCTCGATGTACGCCTCGATGTCGGGCAGGCCCATCGCGTAGCGCTCGCAGGCGAAGCTGATCGCATCACCCTCTTCGCCCAGGCGCGCGGTACGGCCGATGCGGTGCACGTAGTCTTCGGCGTCGAACGGCAGGTCGTAGTTGTAGACGTACTTGATGCCGTCAATGTGCAGGCCGCGGGCAGCCACGTCGGTGGCCACCAGGATTTCCAGCTGGCCCTTCTGGAAGCGGTTGAGCAGGCTCTCGCGCTTCTTCTGCGGCACGTCGCCGGACAGCACGCCGACGCGGTAGCCGGCCTTTTCCAGCGAACGGGCCACGCGCTCGACGAACACCTTGGTGTTGACGAAGACCATGGTGCGCGCGCCTTCGCTGCGCGACAGCAGGCCCAGCAGCAGCGGGATCTTCTCGTCATCGGCCGGGAAGTAGATGCGCTGGCGCACGCGCGCGGCGGTGATGGTCTCGGCTTCGACCACCAGCTTCTGCGGCTCGTTCATGTGCTCGTAGGCCAGCTCCAGCACGCGGTGGCTGAGGGTGGCGCTGAACAGCAGGGTCTGGCGGGTGGTGCGCTCCGGCATGCGGCGCAGCAGGAAGCGGATGTCCTTGATGAAGCCCAGGTCGAACATGCGGTCGGCTTCGTCCAGCACGCAGATCTCGCAGGCGTGCAGCGAGACCACCTTGTGCTGCTTCACGTAGTCGATCAGGCGGCCCGGGGTGGCGATGATGACGTCCACGCCCTGCTGCAGCAGCTCGCGCTGCTTGTCGTAATCAACGCCGCCGTAGACCAGGGCGAAACGCAGGCCCAGGTCGGAACCGAACTTCACCGCATCCTTGTGGATCTGGATGGCCAGTTCGCGGGTCGGGGCCAGGATCAGCGCGCGCGGGTCTTCCGGCTTGCGGTCGGCCAGCGCCGGACGCGTCAGCAGGCGGTTCACGACAGCGACCAGGAAGGCCAGCGTCTTGCCGGTGCCGGTCTGCGCCTGGCCGGCCACATCACCGCCGGGCAGCGCGACCGGCAGGGTCAGCGCCTGGATCGGGGTGCAGCGGGTGAATCCGGCTCCTTCAAGACCAGCCTGCAGGGCCGGATGCAGCTCGAAGGAGGAGAAGGTCAAATCGGTCAGCGGTTTGTCGCTCATGTGTCCGTCTTGGTATGGCCGCCGGCCCACGGGGCGGCTGGCACTTCAGCGTCTAGGGGAACCGTCGCAAACTGCGGCCCCTGCGGCGGGTTGGCAGGCTGGGACCACCCGGTCCGCACGCCGCACAATGCCCCAGTTTAACGCACTCGGGCCGGCAAACCGGAACCACCCGTCTCACCACCCCGGGAGACGCCGGACCCCTACCCGCCCTTCACCCAGCCGCACGCCACTTGAACGGCCCCGCCAGGGCCACTGGCCCCGCCCCGGTGCCACCCCCATGTTCTCGAAGACAGTGAAATCCGACACATACCGGGCTGGGACACGATCACGATACGCTGGGTTCCAGCCAGCAACTGTCCCCGCCGCGCGATAGGGGTACACTGCCGGCCGTGAGCGTCCAGGCATCCCGCCGAACGCACCGCGGCAGACCGCCGCGAGGCAACGACGAGGGTCGCGCCACCGGGCATGGCCCAGTTCACCCACCTCCGGCCTGGCCGGGTGCAATCCAAGACGAGAAACCAAGATGAGCGACAAGGTTGTACACGTCGGCGATGCCGACTTTGATAGCGCCGTGCTGAATTCCAAGGAACCGGTGCTGGTCGATTTCTGGGCCGAGTGGTGTGGCCCCTGCAAGATGATCGCCCCCGCGCTGGACGAACTGGCCGACGCATACCAGGGCCGCGCCAAGATCGCCAAGGTCAACGTCGACAACAACCGTGCGCTGGCCGCCAAGTACCACGTGCGTTCGATCCCGTACCTGGTCGTCTTCAAGGACGGCGAAAAGGTCGGCGAGCAGATCGGTGCGGTGGGCAAGGCCCAGCTGGCCGGCCTGCTGGACAAGGCCCTGGCCTGATCCTGCTGTTCCACGGCAGCCGCTGACCGCGGCTGCCGCTGGGCGCCCCGCGCCCACATGAATGCAGTTCCCGGTGACCCTTGCACGGCGCCGCTGGCCGATGATAGTGTCGGCATATCCGGCCGCGTTCGCGTGCCGCACCCTCTGGACGCAGTTTCTTCCAGACCCATTCCCAACGTTCGCCGCCCCAGCGGGGCGCTCGCACCTTCAAGCGAGGAATAACGCTCTTGTCCGATAACACTCCCGAAACCGGCAGCGCCGATGCGCCCGCCGAAAAGCGCGTGCGCAAGCCCCGCGTGAGCAAGGCAGCCGCTCCGGCCGCCGCCGAAACCAGCGCTGCCCCCGCGCAGCCGACCCTGCCGCTGGCAGCCGCGCCCGAAGCGCCGGCACCGGCCGCAGCCGCCCCCGCGCCGAGCGCGCCTGCCGCTGAAGCCCCCGCCTCCGGCGGCGGTGAAGGTGGCGAAGGCCGCGAATCCGGCCAGCGCCAGCAGAACCACCAGGGCGGTGGCCAGAACCAGGGCCAGGGCCAGAACAACAACCCCTACAACCAGGGTGGCCATAACGGCCAGCAGGGCCAGGGCAACCGCCGCGACCGCTTCCGCAACCGTCGCGACCGCGACCGTGGTGGCCGTGGCCGCGATGACGGCATGCCGCAGGACGGCGGCGAGCAGCCCTTCGTGCCGCGCCCGCACGCCAACGTGCCGGAAGGCTTCCCGGTCTACTCGCTGAGCGACCTCAAGCGCATGCCGGCGCAGAAGCTGCTGGAAATCGCCGAGCAGCTGCAGATCTCCGAAGGCGTCGCCCGCGCCCGCAAGCAGGACGTCATCTTCGCCCTGCTGAAGGTGCTGACCCGCCACGGTGACGGCGTCGCCGCCGACGGCGTGCTGGAAATCCTGCCCGACGGCTTCGGCTTCCTGCGCGCGGCCGAGGCCAGCTACCTGGCCGGCCCGGATGACACCTACATCTCGCCCAGCCAGATCCGCCGCTTCAACCTGCGCACCGGCGACCACATCTCCGGCCGCATCCGCTTCCCGAAGGACGGCGAGCGCTACTTCGCACTGAACATCGTCGACACCATCAACGGTGAGCCGATCGAAGCGTCGAAGAACAAGGTGCTGTTCGAGAACCTGACCCCGCTGTTCCCGCGTCGCCGCTTCACCCTGGAGCGCGGCAACGGTTCGTCGGAAGACATCACCGGCCGCATCCTCGACCTGATGGCGCCGCAGGGCAAGGGCCAGCGCTCGCTCATCGTTTCCCAACCGAAGGCCGGTAAGACGATGATGATGCAGCAGGTGGCCACGGCCATCACCACCAACCATCCGGACGTGCACCTGATCGTGCTGCTGATCGACGAGCGCCCGGAAGAAGTGACCGAAATGCAGCGCACCGTGCGCGGCGAGGTCATCAGCTCGACCTTCGACGAGCCGGCCGCGCGCCACGTGCAGGTGGCCGAAATGGTCATCGAGCGCGCCAAGCGCCTGGTCGAGCACAAGAAGGACGTGGTGATCCTGCTGGACTCCATCACCCGCCTGGCCCGCGCCTACAACAACGTGGTGCCGAGCTCGGGCAAGGTGCTGACCGGTGGTGTGGACGCCAACGCCCTGCACCGCCCGAAGCGCTTCTTCGGTGCCGCGCGCAACGTGGAAGAAGGCGGCAGCCTGACCATCATCGCCACCGCGCTGGTCGACACCGGCTCGAAGATGGACGAGGTGATCTACGAAGAGTTCAAGGGCACCGGCAACAGCGAAGTGCACCTGAGCCGTCGCATCGCTGAAAAGCGCGTGTTCCCGGCCATCGACATCAACCGTTCCGGCACCCGCCGCGAAGACCTGCTGATCGAACCGGAACTGCTGCAGAAGATCTGGATCCTGCGCAAGCTGCTGCATCCGATGGATGAAATGGCCGCGATGGAATTCCTGCTGGACAAGATGAAGAACACCAAGTCCAACGACGAGTTCTTCGGTTCCATGAAGCGATAAGAAAAAAGCCCCGCACTGCGGGGCTTTTTTTTGCGTTCGGGATGGCTCATCCACGCATGGCGTGGATCTACTGCGTTCGCCGGGCATGGCCCGGTGCCGTGCAACCCCGCGCGATCACGGACACGCCGGGCATGGCCCGGCGCTACCGTGTGGCTTACGGGCAGGCCACCGCGCCCTCGGCGTTGGCCGTATTGGCGGTCAGCTTGACCTGGGTGAAGGCCGCCGCGAACGGCGTGTCGGCGGTCACCACGAACGGCGCTTCCACCGCGCCCAGGGCAACACCCTGCCTGGCGAAGCACGCCAGCGGCACGGTCACCGTCTGCTTCTGCCCGGGCGACAGCTTGGCCAGCAGCGGGGCGATGTCCACCCCGCCCTCGCAGCCACTGCCGCATTGCATGGTCACCTTCACCGGCGAGGCCGGGCGCTTCACCAGCTGCACGTCGAACTGCAGCGCGCCGTTGCTGCGCGCCAGCGCGCCGAGGTTGCGGCGCGAGGTGCTGCGTGCGATCAGCTGCGCCGGGGCCAGCCAGGTCACTTCCTTGGCGTCCTGCTGGGTGTTCACCTGCACGGTGCGCACCTGTACCACCGGCTTGGCGGTGGGCCAGCGCAGCGTAGCGTTGAGATCGCTGCCCAGCGGCTGGGTCGCACCCGCGGCCGCCACGTGCAGCGCGAACGGCGGCGTATCGGCGCGGTTGAAGATCGGCAGCACGGTCACTTCGCCGCAGCTGTCCGGGTCGGCTTCGTCGAGCCTGGCGACCTTGCCGCCCTTGGCGTAGCTGAGGCCATAGCCGAGCGCGAACAGCGACGGCTTCTTCGCATCGGGCTGGTCGATCGGTGCCGGGCACGGCACGCCCGGCCACGGGAAGCTGAGGCGGCCGCGGAAGTCGTGTGCGGGCTTGCCGCCCTTGCCGGCCACCAGCACGTCGGTCACGCCCTTGCCTTCGGTGCCCGGCAGCCAGGCGGCCACGAACGCACTGGACAGGTTGAGCAGGTCGTTGGTGTACATCGGGCGGCCGGACATATAGACCGTCACCACCGGCTTGCCGGTCGCAGCCGCCGCCTTCAGCGCGGCCAGGTCCTGCGGGTAGGCACGGCTGTGGCTCACGGTGTCCGAGGCGAGGATGTCACCGTTGGTTTCCGCATACGGCGTCTCGCCGATCACCGCCAGCACCACGTCGAACGCTTTCGGATCGACGCCCTGGCCATCGGCACTGAAGCTGACCTTGTCCGCGCCAAGCTCGGCGCGCAGCGCGCCCAGCACCGAATCGGCGTTGGGGAAATCGGCGTTCTTGTTCTCGGTGCCCTGCCAGGTCAGCGACCAGCCACCGGACTGGTCACCGATGTTGTCGGCGCCCTTGCCGACCACCAGCACGCGCGCGTCGCGACGCAGCGGCAGCACCTTGTCGTCGTTCTTCAGCAGCACCAGCGATTCGCGCACTGCACGGCGCGCCAGCTCGCGGTGCTGCACGGCGGTGGCATCGCCGGCATAGCGGCTGTCCGACGGCTTGTGCTCGAACAGGCCGGCGCGCAGTTTCACCCGCAGGATGCGGGTCACCGCATCATCAATGCGCGCCATCGGGATCTCACCCTTCTGCACCTGCGCGGTGGTGTTGTCGATGAAGGCCTTCCAGTCGTCGGGCACCATCACCATGTCGATGCCGGCGTTGATTGCCTGCGCGCAGCTGTCGTTGCGGCAGCCCGGCACCTGGGCGATCCCGTTCCAGTCGGAGACGACGAAGCCGTCGAAGCCCATCTTGTCCTTCAGCGCATCGGTCAGCAGCGCCTTGCTGCCATGCATCTTGCCGTAGTCGACGCCGGCGGCACGATCGTTCCAGCTGTTGAACGAGGCCATCACCGTCTGCGCGCCTTCGGCCAGTGCACCGTAGTAGCCCTGCGCATGCACGTTGACCATCGTCGCCTTGTCGACCAGCGCCTCGCCCTGGTCGCGGCCGCTGTCGGTGGCGCCATCGCCAAGGTAGTGCTTGGCGGTGGTGACCACGTTGCCGTCATCCTTGAAAGCGCCCTGCGCGCCCTTGACGTAGGCATGGGCGAAGCTGCGGATCACCGCCGGGTCGGACGAATAGCTTTCGTAGGTGCGGCCCCAGCGCGGGTCGTGGGCGACGGCCAGCGTGGGCGCGAACACCCAGCCGATGCCGGTGGCGCGCACCGAGCGTGCGGTCGCTTCGCCGATGCGCTCGATCAGTTCCGGATCACCGGCCGCGCCCAGGCCGATGTTGTGCGGGAACAGGGTGGCGCCCAGCACGTTGTTGTGGCCATGTACCGCATCGGTGCCCCAGATCACCGGCACCGGCGTCTTCGCATCGGTGGCCAGCGAGGCGGCGTGGTAGGCGTCCGCCAGCTTCAGCCAGTCCTGCACGCTGGCGTGCTTGTCCATGCCCGGCCACGAGCCGCCGCCGTTGAGCACCGAACCGATGTAGTAGCGGCGCACCTGCTCGGGCGTGATCGTCTTGATCTCGGCCTGGGTCATCTGCCCGATCTTCTGCGCCAACGTCATCTGCGAAAGGATCTGCTGCACGCGGCTTTCGATCTGCGCATCGGTGGTGATCGCGCTGTGCACGCGCGGCCAGTCCTGCAGGCGTTCACCGCTGGCCGATGCGGCACCGACGGGCGCAGCAAGGGCGGCCAGCAGGCAGCTGGCAAGAAGGGTCTGGGTGGGGCGATTCACTGGGCTCTACCTCCGTGGATGAAGTTCCTGGCACGCGTGTCTGCGACCGCACGCCGGCATGGGCGCTTGCGCACCGCTCCTGACAGCGCTGTCATATAAGGCGACCCCGCTGCTGTCAATCGTTGTTCGCGGGCAACGTGCCCGCCGTCCCGCAACCACGGGGCCTGGCGCATCATCGACATGCCAGCGCAGTGCGTGGGTGCTGCATCGCGACACGAAATCGGGACGTGCCAGCGCCCCTCATGTCGTGGCAACATCCGCCTGCTTCGGCAACACCGACCGGGCCAGCACGCACTACCATCGCCGCGTGCCCGCCGCCTTCCAGGAGGAACCATTGCATCATGCGCAGTCGAATCGAGGATGTCGCCGCCGTTGCAGGGGTTTCGATCAAGACCGTGTCGCGCGTGCTCAACCATGAGCCGAACGTGCGCGAGCAGACCCGCGAACGCGTGCTGGCGGCGGTAGCGCGGCTGGGCTACAAGCCCAACCTGTCGGCGCGCAGCCTGGCCGGGCAGCGCTCGTATGCACTGGCGCTGGTCTACAACAATCCCTCGCGCAACTACCTGATGGAAATCCAGAGCGGGATGCTGGAAGCCTGCCATGCGCAGCACTACAACCTGATCCTGGGCCCGGTCGGCACCGGCCGCCGCACCCTGCCCGACCTGGCCGCGCTGTTCGAGAATTCGCGCCCGGACGGCGTGGTGCTGATCCCGCCGCTGACCGACGACGAGGTGGTGCTGTCGTACCTGGAAGAACAGGACATCCCCTTCGCCTGCATCGCGCCACGCCACCCGGAAGGCCGCATCGGCGTGCGCATGGATGAAACCACCGCCGTGGTCGAACTGATCGGCCACCTGGTCGCGCAGGGCCATCGCCGCATCGGCCACATCAAGGGCCCGCGCGCGCACGGTGCCTGCCAGTGGCGCCACGCCGGTTACCGCCAGGCGCTGCGCGAGGCGGGCATCGCCTACGACCCGGAACTGGTGGTCAGCGGCCAGTTCTCGTTCGAGTCCGGCGTGGACGCCGCCAACACCCTGCTTGACCTGGAAGACCCGCCGACGGCGATCTTCGCCGCCAACGACGACATGGCGGCCGCGGTGTACCGCGTGGCGGGCTTGCGTGGCCTGCGCGTGCCGCGCGACCTCTCGGTATGCGGCTTCGACGACACGCCGATCGCCGGCCACATCTATCCCGCGCTGACCACGGTGCGCCAGCCGACCGCGCACATGGGCCGACTGGCGACCGAGCAGCTGATCGAGCACATCCGCGCCGAGACCGCCGGACGCATGATCACGGTCGAGCACGCGGTGCTGGATCGCGAATCGACCGCGGCACCACGCCGGCGCTGACGCTCCCTGCCGCAGCGGACCGAGGCGTCCATTGCGGCTTTCCTCGCATCCATGCGCACGCGGGCGGCCGCCGCTTCGCCGTGCGCGATGAAGCGCCTGTGCGTGCCCAGCACCGTACACGCGTTGTCCGCGGGCGGTCGTTGCCATGTCCAGAGCCTGTCCTCCCGGTCATTGATTCAAGCCATCAAGCGGACATGCGCGACACCCGCTGCCTGCTCCATTTGTCCAGCGCTGTCAGTGCACAACAACTGCTGCGTTCCACCACTGCGCAACGGCATCCGCGCAGTTTTGTTCTGCACCGCACAACACAATTCCACCGATCCATTGGCAGCGCTGTCATTGCTGGAAAACCGCTGGAAATCCCGGAGACAAAGGGAATTCATCAGCATGAGCGCGTTCATGGCAACGTTTACATGACACCCCACCCCAGCGCCGATCAGGCGCACTTGATGGCAGTTTGTTGACAACGCTGTCAACCGTCGCTCCAATCCGGCCACATGCAGTAACCCGCGATCGAGACAACGCCGCAACGACACCACCGAATTCCCTGGGGAGGGAGCTTCCATGAAGACGTACAAGGCAGTACCTCGCAAGACGATGCTCACTTCCGCGCTGCTCGCAGCGCTTGCTGCACCGGCCTGGGCGCAGGACGCACCTGCCGGCGAGACACCCGACCCGGCCACGCTCGATACGGTGCAGGTCACCGGCATCCGCGGCAGCCTGCAGTCGTCGATGAACCTCAAGCGCGACAGCCAGGGCGTGGTCGATGGCATCGTCGCCGAGGACATCGGCAAGTTCCCCGATACCAACCTGGCCGAATCGCTGCAGCGCATCAGCGGCGTGTCGATCGACCGCACCTCCAGCGGCGAAGGCTCGAAGGTGACCGTGCGCGGCATCGGCCCCGACTACAACCTGGTGCTGTTGAACGGCCGGCAGATGCCGGCGTCCAATCTCGGCAACGGCGGTGGTGGCCTCAACGGCTCGCGCTCGTTCGACTTCGCCAACCTCGCTTCCGAATCGATTTCGGCGGTGGAGGTCTACAAGACCAGCCGCGCCGACAATCCGGCCGGCGGCATCGGCGCCACCATCAACATCAAGACGCTGCGCCCGCTGGAGTCGGAGCCGGTGATCAGCCTCGGCCTGAAGGCGGTCAACGATTCGTCCAACGACAACCTGCCGCGCACGCTGCAGGGTTCCAACGTCACCGGCGAGCTGTCGGGCATCTTCAGCCAGCGCTATGCCGACGACCGCTTCGGCGTGTCGCTCAGTGCCAGCCACCAGGAGCGCGACTCCGGCTTCAACCAGGCCACCGTGGCCGAGGGTTGGGCCACGTTCTACGGCAACGAAACCACCGACTGGCGCGCGCTGCCGCAGCCGGGCCAGGGCTATTCGGACCGCATCACCAACCGGCCGGGCCCGAACGATGTGTACGCGCGGCCGCAGAACACCGCATACAACGTCAACGGCGTGCAGCGCCAGCGCACCAACGCGCAGGCCACCTTCCAGTGGAAGCCGGCCGACAACATCACCACCACTCTGGACTACACCTATGTCGAGAACAAGGTGCAGCAGCAGCGCAGCGAGCTGTCGGTGTGGTTCAACTACGGCCCGGGCGACAGCATCTGGACCAATGGCCCGGTGTCGGCGCCGATCATCTACAGCGAGGACATGACCAACTCGGACGTATCCATGGGCGGCGCGCGGCTGGCCACCAAGACCGACATGCACTCGCTGGGCTTCAACGTGGACTGGGAAGTGAACGACGCGCTGGACCTGTCGTTCGACGCGCACAACTCGCAGGCCGAATCGCAGCCGGACAGCCCGTACGGTTCGGCCGGCGTGCTCGGCGTGGCCGCCTTCGTGCGCGGCACCACCACCGTCGACTACAGCGGCGACCTGCCGATCATCAACATCGCCCTGCCGCCGGGCGGCGTGCAGGCGTCCGATGCGCTGGTCACCGGCTCGGTATTCCAGAACAGCTACAACAAATCCAAGGTGCAGCAGTACCAGGGCCGCGGTACGTTCCGCTTCGCCGACTACTCGGCGCTGGACTTCGGCGTCGGCCACACCCAGGTGGAGAACCGCTCGGCCTCGGCCATCATGCAGCGCAATACCTGGGGCGGCCTGGGTTCGCCGTCCGACTATGCCGATGACATCTGGTACGCGGACAACATGGCCAAGTACTTCAAGGCCTTCTCCGGGCACAGCGATCCGCGCCTGACCGGCCAGTTCCTGGTGTTCGACTTCGACCGCCTGATCGACCGTGCCGCACAGGTCGGTACCGCCTCCGACCCGGCCTGCCCGACCTGCTACTACGCGCCGACCGAGTACTCCGAAGACATCCGCACCACCGAGAAGACCCGCAGCGCCTACCTGCAGTACCGCACCAGCTTCGACTGGTCGATGCCGCTGCACGTGGCGGCCGGCGTGCGCTACGAGCAGACCGAAGTGGAATCCAGCGCGATGGTGCGTGTGCCGACGGGCATCAGCTGGGGCTCGGCCAACGAACTGAACATCGTCTACGCGCCGGAGAGCAGCTTCATCGGCGGCCGCGGCAAGTACGACTACGTGCTGCCCAACGTCGACCTGAAGCTGGACCTGAGCGAATCGCTGGCACTGCGCGGCAGCTACAGCCGCACGCTGGGCCGCCCGAGCTGGACGCAGATCCAGAGCGGCCAGTCGCTGGCCGACATCGTGCGCACCCAGGGTGGCAGCGGCAG
Source organism: Stenotrophomonas sp. STEN087 (assembly GCF_056759115.1). Lineage (NCBI taxonomy): Bacteria > Pseudomonadati > Pseudomonadota > Gammaproteobacteria > Lysobacterales > Lysobacteraceae > Stenotrophomonas > Stenotrophomonas sp. STEN087. Next base: position 60,140 of record NZ_JBRRCR010000015.1, read on the forward strand.
CCGCGGCAACCCCAGCCTGGAGCCGCTGATCTCGGACAACTTCGACCTCTCGCTGGAGTGGTATTACGGTGAGGCCAGCTATGCGTCGGCCGGCTTCTTCCGCAAGAACATCAAGAACTTCATCAGCGACACCGTGGTGCGCGAGAACAGCGGCAACCTGCACACGCCGGTCGGCGGCGCCTACTGGAACGAGGCACTGGCCTCGTGCGGTGGCACCGACATGCCCTGCATCCGCGATTACATCTTCACCAACCATGCCGGCGATCCGGGTGTGAACTTCACCGGCGTCAATTCGGCCGGCCAGCTGACCGGCACCATCGAAGGCCTGCCGACCGATCCGATCGCCGGCTTCGACATCACCGTGCCGGCCAACCAGCACTCGGACCACCTCGATGGCTGGGAAGTGGCGGTGCAGCACCTGTTCGGTCAGTCCGGTTTCGGCCTGGCTGCCAACTACACCAAGGTGAAGTCCGGGCTGACCTTCAACAACCTCAGCCTGGGTGACCAGTACCCGATGATCGGCCTGAGCGACTCGGCCAACCTGGTTGCGTTCTACGACAAGAATTCGTGGCAGATTCGTGCGGCCTACAACTGGCGCGACAAGTTCCTCAACGGCATCGGTGGCCAGGGCCCGAACCCGAACTACACCGCCGCCTACGGCCAGCTCGATCTGAACATCAGCTACGCGGTGAGCGAGCAGCTGAGCCTGAGCCTGGAAGCGATCAACCTGACCGACGAGACCATGCGCACCTACTCGCGCCACACCAACATGCTGCGCTACGCCACCCAGACCGGCCCACGCTACATGTTCGGCGTGCGATACAAGTTCTGCCCGGCTGCGTTAGTGTGGAGCCGTGCCCAGGCCCGGCTCCACACTGCCCCGGATACCCGCGCATGCTTTCACCGCCCCGCCCCATCGAAGAGATCCACGGCCTGGACCCGGCGCAGCTGCACGTGCAGCTGCCGACCTGGACCACGCCGAAGGTGATCCGTGGGCTGGTGGCGCACTGGCCGCTGGTGATGGCCGCGCGCCGATCCGCCGCCGAGGCGGTGGCCCACCTGGCCAACTTCGACCATGGGCAGATGCCGGTGACCGCGACCACCGCCGCACCCGATACGCGGGGCCGGTTGTTCTACAACGGCGACATGAGCGGCTTCAATTTCCGCCGTGAGCAGATTCCGCTGAAGGTGGTGCTGGCCACACTGCTGAAGTACGCCAGCGATCCCGCGCCGCCCTCCATCTATGTGGCGTCCACCACGCTGGACAGCTTCCTGCCGGGTTTCAGCCAGGCCAATCCGCTGCACCTCGGCGTGGCCGATCCGTTGGCCAGCATCTGGATCGGCAACCGCTCGCGCATCGCCGCCCACCAGGACGTGCCGGACAACCTGGCCTGCGTGGCGGCCGGCCGCCGCCGGGTCACCCTGTTCGCGCCGGAGCAGATCGACAACCTGTACGTAGGGCCGCTGGACTTCACCCCGGCCGGGCAGGCGATCAGCCTGGTCGATTTCCATGCGCCGGACCTGCAGCGCTTCCCGCGCTTCGCGCAGGCGTGGGCGCAGGCACAGGTGGCCGAGCTGGAGCCCGGCGACGCGGTGTTCATTCCCTCGCTGTGGTGGCACCACATGGAAGGGCTGGAAGCGTTCAACGTGCTGGTCAACAGCTGGTGGCGACCGGTGCCGGCCTGGATGGACTCACCGATGAACGCGCTGATGCTGGCCATCCTCGCCCTGCGCGACCTGCCGCCGGAACAGCGCGCGCACTGGCGCACGATGCTTGACCACTATGTCTTCGACGCCGGCGTGCACACGGCCGCGCACGTGCCGCCCGATGCGCAGGGCGTGCTGGCGCCGCTGGATGCGGCCGGCGCCGAACGCGTGCGCGATACGCTGAGGCGACGCCTGCAACGCTGACACCGGGTCACCGTACTTTCCCCGGGGCAGGCGAATGTGTCCATAATGGCGGCTCCCCCACCGTTCGTGCCCGGCTGCGCTGCCGCAGCAGTGGGCGCAGTCGCCGCATGCCACCGATCTCCAACCGCCTCAACCTGGGCAAGCTGATTCTTGGTCTGGCCCTGCTGAGTACGCTCATCGCCCTCGGCAACACGCTGCTGGCCAGCTACCGCGTGCAGCGCGACCAGTTGGTGGGCAACACCCTGGAAGCCAACCGCGTGTACACCAGCAAGCTGGCCGACACGACGCAGACCTTCCTGCTCTCAGCGCAGCAGCAGCTGGCCTACGCCGCCACCCGCCTCGGCGAAAGCGGCCTGGATGCCGGCCACGCCCAGGATGAAGCCAGCCGCCTGCAGCTGCAGTCCAGCAGCTTCAACTCGTCGCTGGTGGTCAATGCCAGCGGCCTGGTCATCGCCACCTCGCCGCAGACCCTGCAGCTGCAGGGCGAAGTGCTGAAGAGCTTCGGCAACAACCAGGCGCTGGCGCGTCGCCAGCCGATGATCAGCGATCCCTACCAGTCGGCGACGGGCAAGCTGCTGATCTCGCTGTCGCACCCCATCTTCGACCGCCAGGGCGCCTACCTGGGCTACGTCAGCGGCACCCTGTACCTGCGCCAGCGCAGCGCGCTGCATACGCTGCTGGGCAAGCACTATTACCGCGATGGTTCCTACCTGTACGTGGTCGACCACAACGGCCGCATCATCTACCACAACAATCCGAAGGAAGTGGGCACCTACGCGCTGGACAACCCGGCGGTGAAGGCGGTGATGCGCGGCCACTCCGGCAGCCAGCAGCAGGTCAACAACCATGGCGTGGCACAGCTGTCCGGCTATGCGCCGGTGCCGGCCACCGGCTGGGGCATCATCGCCCAGCGCCCGACCGAAGCGACCCTGCAGCCGCTGTCGCGGTTGATGACCTCGGTCATCTGGAACGCGATCCCGCTGGGCGTGCTGTCACTGCTGATCACCTGGTGGTTCGCCAGGCGCATCTCGATGCCGCTGTGGCAGCTGGCGCGCAACGTGCAGGAAGGCGAAGACACCGGCAACGCGATCAACCATGTGACCGGCATCCGCGCGTGGTACTTCGAAGTGGCGCAGCTGAAGCAGGCGGTGCTGTACAGCTTCAACGCGCTGCAGGACCGCATCGGCACGCTCAACCGCGCCAGCCGGACCGACCCGATGACCGGGCTGCTGAACCGCCGCGGCCTGCAGAACGCGCTGGAGATGCTGCAGGCGCAGGGCATGCCGTTCGCGATCGTGGCGCTGGACATCGACCGTTTCAAGGCGATCAATGACGGCCACGGCCATGACGTCGGCGATGCCGCCATCGTCCACATCGCCGAGCAGATGCGCCGCCATTCGCGCGAGTCCGACGTGCTGTGCCGCGCCGGTGGCGAGGAATTCCTGGTGCTGCTGCCGGGCGTCAGCGTGGCGGCGGCGCAGCAGACCGCCGAACGCCTGCGCCAGGCGATTGCCGGGCAGCCGTTCGCACCGGTCGGCAACATCACCGTGTCGCTGGGCGTGGCCCATTTCCCCACGTTCCATGCCGACGTGGAACAGGCGCTGCGGCTGGCCGACAAGGCGCTGTACCTGGCCAAGGAACAGGGCCGCAACCGCGTGGTGGTCTACCCGCACGCGGATTGATCCGTGCGCGGGCACGCCAGGCACGGCCTGGCGCTGTGGCCGCGTCGGTCAGCCCAGCGGCGTCAGCAGGCGTGGGCCGTCGTTGCGGCCGACCATGTAGACGCCGCCCTCGGGCAGCAGGTCGGTACCGGTGGCCTTCTCGTCTTCGCCGGTGATCCACGGGGCCTGCTGGCGCGGGCCCGGGATGTAGGCCGACCAGCGGCCATAGCGCTCCTTCTTCGAGTCGAAGGCGTAGTGGACGGGAATCCGCACGGTCCAGAACTCGGCGTCCTTGTCCTTGCCGGTCGTCGGCGGCTTGAAGGTCCAGTTGCGCGCGGTCTTGACGCTGGACTTGGCCAGCACGTCACGCAGCATGTCCATGGTGCGGCCGGGACCGACCGAGGTCAGGTTGGTCCGTTCTGCAATCACGTCGGCAACCTTGCCATCACGCCCGATCTTGACCAGCAGCAGCACCACGCCCTGGCCGCGGATCGAGGCTGCCTTGTCCGGGTACACCGGCGGGCGCATGTTCAGCGCGCGGATGTCATCGCTGCCGAGGTTGTTCTCGTCGCGGACCTTGTCGAAGTTCGCGTCGGTCACGCGGACCTGCATGGTGTTGCCGGCCAGGTTGTCCGCCAGCAGGCGCAGCTGGACGGTGGTGCGCGCACGCACCGGCTGGCCATCGACCAGCACCGGCTCGAAACGCCACGCCTTGACCGTGCCGTCGACCATCGTCGCCACGTCTTCGGCAACCTTCTCGCGGTGGTCGAGCTGGAAGCCTTCGACCTGGCCATCACGGCCGATGTCGATGACGCCACTGAGCGTCATGCTGGCCTCGGTCTGCTTGCGTACTTCACGTGCGGTCTGCGCATCGGCGGTACCGATGCAGGCCGCGCCGCCACCGAGGGCCAGGGTCAGGGCCAGGAAAAGGGAAGATCGCATCACACTCACTCCTTGTGCATGAGGTACGAAGCCTACCGCAGGTCGCCCGGCGGTGCGTTACGGCCCGGCGATCACGCCAGCCGATGGTCGGCGGCGTACGGCGGTGTGTCGGGGTAGTCAGCACTGGCGAAGCGGGCCTGCAGGCCCTGCCACCAGGCGGGATCGAACAGGTGGCGGTAGTGTTCACGCACCGCCGCCAGCTCCTGCGCCGGCAGGCCCATGAACGGGCCGAAGCGCTCGGGAAAAACGTCACGTGGCCCCACATGGAACCAGGGCTCGTCGGCGAGTGCCTCTTCCGGCGTACGCGGCTGCGGCCAGGCGCGGAACACGCAGTCGCTGACCAGGCACAGCTCATCGTAGTCGTAGAACACCGCGCGACCATGACGCGACACCCCGAAGTTCTTCGGCAGCATGTCACCGGGGAAGATATTGTTGCGGGCCATATCGGTGATCGCCTGCGCATAGTCCAGCACGGCCGCGCGCACGGCCGGCGCGCCCTGCTCGCGCAGGTACAGGTTCAACGGGCGGAAGCGGCGCTGCACGTAGCACAGGGCGATCTCGATCTCGTCGCCCTGCACGCGCACGCTCTGCGCGCACTGCTGCAGCAGCTCGTCCAGCAGCGCCGGGGCGAAGCGCGCGCGCGGGAAGCGCAGGTGGCGGTAGGGCTGTGCATCGAGCAGGCGGCCGACGCGGTCCAGGTTGAACACCAGCGCGTACTTCTCTTCCACCTGCTGGCGCGACATCGCCTTGGGCCACGCGAAGCGGTCGCGGATCAGCTTGAACACCAGCGGGTAGCTGGGCAGGGTGAACACCACCATGACCATGCCCGGCGTGCCCTCGGCATGCACCAGTTGTTCGTGCGGGTGTTCATTGAAGTGGCGGAAGAAGGTGCGGTAGCGCTCCGTCTTGCCCTGCTTGGCGCGGCCGAGCACGGTGTAGATCTCGTCGATCGGCTTGCCCGGCAGCAGGCTGCGCAGGAACACCACGGCATCGCCGACGGTGGCCAGGTTGGCCTGGAAATAGCTGCGCGAGACACCGAACAGGTGGGCGACATCGCGGCGCCGGGTCAGCACCGCATCGGCGCGCAGGCCGTGCTCGTCATTGACCAGGGCAATGATGCAGGGCGAGAAACGGTGTTCGCCGAATACGCGGCCGACCAGGTAGGCGCGGCGCTCGCGGTAGAACACGATGTCGAGCAGCTCGATGCTGCGCACCGGCGTATCGCCCCAGTGGGCGAGGTCATCCTGCAGGCGGATGGCGATGGCCGCCGCGCAGCGCAGCTGGTGTGCGTAAGGCACGTCGAAGCGGTAATCGGCCAGCACCCGCTGCAGGGCCTCTACCGGGCGCGTGGGTGACACCGCGTAGGTGTGGCGAGCCACCGGATGGGTGATCGCATCGGACGGTTCGATGTCGAAGGCGATGAATTCCAGCGCCGGGTCGACCCCGCGGGTGGCGAACAGGCGCCGCGCCAGGGTGTTGTAGAAAGTCTTGTACAGTTCGGCGTCGATCAGCCCCTGCAGCAGCGCGCTGTAGTGCGCGTGCACCTGCAGCCACAGCGCGCGCACGCCGATGGCATCGCCGGCCATGCGCCGCAGCGCGTCCATCCGTTCGGCGATGCACAGGTCGTACAGGGCGATGCGCTCGACCGCATCCTGCCGTGCAGCGGCCCAGTCGCGCTGCTCGAAGCGCAGCCGCGCCCGCGCGGTGATCGCCGCGAAGCGCGCGTGGTAGTCCTCGAAGCCATCGCCGATGGCCACGGCGATGCGCGGTGCCAGGTCGACGGCGATGTCAGGCTGGGACATGCACGGCTCGGCAGGGAGACGGGCATCCACCATACGCCGGCGTGTGCGATTCCGTCGAGCGCGAAGGTAGTGCCGGGCCCGGGGGGGGCGCGCCGGGGGGGGGGCATGGGGCGGGGAGGGTGCCGCCCCGCGCCCCGCGTTACGGGGGCGGGCGGCCGGCCGGGGGGCCCGGCCGGGGCC